>JALVZI010000001.1 GCA_027022125.1 Anaerolineae bacterium
ACATAAGACTATTGTACCATATTTTTATGTCAACGTCCAGTTTGAATTTTGATTGTATTTTGTGGTTTGCGGAGAGTATAGCACAGAGGATGGGGGAGGTGAAAATTTCGGGTAGAGGGGAGGGAAGCAAGGAGCAGGGAGCAAGAAGTAGGGAGCAGGGGAATGTTCTTTCCCCTGCTCCCTACTTCTTGCTCCCTGCTCCTATTTTATCCCCGAATGAATGAAACTTTGGATGAACCGCCGCTGGAAAATGAGGAATGCCAGCAGCAGCGGGGCAACCACAATGAGGGTGGCGGCTGCCAGCAGCGACCAGCGCGCACCGATTTCGCCGAGTTGGGTGAACCGCACCAGCCCGACGGTCAGCGGGCGACTGGCGTCGCTGTTGGTGACCACCAGGGGCCACAGAAATTCGTTCCAGTGCCACGCGGCGGATGAAATGCCGAAGGCAATCAGCGACGGGATGGAGGGCGGCAGGTAGATGTGTCGCACCAACTGCCACCACGAGCAGCCGTCAATGATACCCGCATCCACCAAATCGCGCGGAACGCTCAAGAAGGCTTGGCGCATCAAAAATGTGCCAAATGCCGAACCGAAATACGGAATGGCAATCGCCAAACGGGTGTCAAACAGTCCCAAATTGCGAATCGTGCTGAAATTCGGCGCGAGCAGTGCGGTGGTGGGAATCATCATTTGCAGCAGCACAAAAACGAACAGCCACTTTTTTCCCACAAAACGATAGTGCGCAAACGCAAATCCCGCGATGGTGACGGTGACCATCTGCACACCCAAAATCATCAGCACCACAATGATGGTGTTGATGTAATATTTGTTGAACGGCGCAAGCGACCATGCCCGTTGGAAGTTTTCAAAGGTGATGTGACTGCCGAACCAGATGTCGCCGTGCTGCATTGGTTCGGAAAAAGGGCGCACCGAGGCGACCAGCGCCCACAGCAGCGGCATCGCCCAAATGACTGCCAGCGACAGCAAAATGGCAATCGAAAGCCAGTACCATAATTGGTTGAGGAATGTTTTTTGTGTCATTTTAACCTTCCTCCGCCCGTTCCGATAGTACAAAATTGGTGATGGTGAATATCAGCAGCACCGCCACAAACAGCACGGTCAGCGCGGCAGAAAGCCCGATGTCCTGATTTTCAAATCGCAATTGCCACAGGTAATAGAGCAGTACCGTGCTGGCGCGGCTGGGTCCGCCGCTGGTGAGCACAAAAATGTGGTCAACCGTGCGGAATGCGTCAATAAAAGCGATGGTGCTGATGAAAACGGTGGTTCGCCGCAGCAGGGGGAAGGTGATGCGCCACAGCGTTTGCCAGCCATTCGCCCCATCGAGCGCGGCGGCTTCATAAACATCGGTGGGCAGGTTTTGCAGCCCTGCCAGATAGAAAAGCATATAATAGCCGGCATTTTTCCACATAGCGACTATCATAATTGCCAACAGCGCCAAACTCGGATTGCCCGTCCAGTTTTCTGCGCCGTGATACCCCAAAAAGCGGATGGTACTGTTGAACAATCCGTAATCGGGGGTGAAAAAGAATTTCCACACCGTCGCCGCGCTGACCATCGGCAGCAGTGCGGGGTGGAAAAACGCCAACCGCGCCCAGCCAATTCCTTTCAGCGAGCGATTGACCAGCAGCGCGAACAGAAATCCGAGCACGATGCTGATCGGCACGGTTCCCAGCGCGTAAATCAGGGTGTTGTTGACCACCTGATGAAAACGGTCATCAGTGAAAAGCGTGGCGTAATTTTGCAATCCGATGAATGTCGGTTCGCGGAAACGGGCGATATTCAGCCGCTGGCGGAAGAAACTTTCGTAAATGGCGAGCAGGGTGGGCCAGGCGGTAAACAGCGCCACAAAAACGAATGTCGGCAGAATGAGCAGATACGGCAGCAGCGTTTTTCGTTTGTGGTGGGGCACGGCAGACGGTTTGACAGTCATAGCAGGTAGTGTCTCCGAGATATTGTAGGGGCGGCTCGCGAGCCGCCCCTACCGAGCAACCGTGATGGTCACTCGATGACTATCGGTTTATTCACAGAAAGGTTTCAGCGCCGCTTCGGCATCTTTTTGGGCGGCATCCATCGCATCCTGCGCGCTCATTTCATCGTTGTACGCTTTTTGCAGGTAATCGTGGAAGATGTTGCGAACTTCGCCCAAATCTTGGATGGAGAATTCCGCGCCGGCATATTGCAGGGCGTTAAAGGCGTCCATCATCTGCGGCGTTTTTTCCAGATAGGCTTTCATCGCGTCGGTATCGAAGGCGCTTTGGCGGTTGGGAATGTAACCGGTGTTGATACTGTAATCGGCGACATATTCCGGTTGAGTGATGAACTCGATGAATTTCCACGCGGCGTCCTGTTTCTCTTTCGGCGCGCCTTTCAGAATGTAGAAGTTGCCGCCGCCGGGAACGCTGGCGAAAGTGCCGTCGGCTTTGCCGGGCAGAGGCATCACGCCCACATCGAAGGTGGCTTGTTTCAGAATGCCGTTCAAACTGCCGGAAGAATGGACAATCATCGCGGTAGCACCGCTGGCGAAATCGGTCGGCGCGCTGGGCCAGACGGATTGCACGCCTTCGGGCATCGCGCCATATTTGTGCGACAGGTCAATGTAGAATTGCACCGCTTCAACCACTTTCGGGTCGTTGAACGCTACATGGCAATCATCGGTGAAAATGTTTTGCCCGTTGCCGATGGCGAGCGGTTGGAAGAGCCAGTAGGGCCAGCCGGAGGGATATTGAATGCCCCAGTTGGTGGTGTCGCCATTTTTGACGGTCAGTTGTTGTCCGGCTTCCGCCCAAGTTTCCCAACTGGTTGGCGCATCGAGCCCGGCTTCTTTGAACATATCTTTGTTATAGTACATCACCACGGCGCTGCGTTGGAACGGAATACTCCACGTTTTGCCGTCGTACCGCGAATTTTCCAGAAATGCCGGAACGAAATCGTCCATATAGGCTTTGCCGTCGTCCATCGCGTTGATGTAATCATCCAGCGGGGCGATGGCGTCGGCGTTGACCAAATCGTACAGGCTGGTTGCCAGCATCACTGCCACTGCGGGCGGTTCGCCGCCGCCGTCAATAATGGTTTGGATGGCGGTTTGCACGTCGCCATAGCCGCCGGAAAAGACCGGTTCCACAGTGATATTCGGATTTTCTTCGTGGAATTTGTCGGCATATCCCTGCAAAATGTCAGCGATGGGGGCATCCACGGCGACGGGGTAATATACCTGAATGGTGACCGGTTCCGCTGCGGGGGCAGGCGGCTCAGTGGGGGCGACGGTCGGCGCTTCGGTGGGCGCTTCTGTCGGCGCGGCGGCTTCGGCTTTGGTGGGTTGAGCGGCGGGCGCTTCGGTGGCGGGGGCGGTTTTCTGCCCGCAGGCTGCCAGCGCCAGCAGCAGTACCAAACTCAGCAATAGGGGGACAATTCGTTTCGATTTCATAACTTTTCTCCTTTTGAAATTAAATGGTTGATGAAACTCGCTATAAGGGTTAACCCGACTACTTTTGGGAACGTATTGCGTGTTGCGTATTGCGTAAATTACAAAATACGCAGTACGAAATACGCAGTTTGATTATGCAAAAATTTGTTATTGACCGAATTATTTTCTATCCCACTGTATCGGTATTTTTCGCCACCTCCGTTTTTATGGTTTCATCCTGTTTTGTGCAGGATGCGGACGGTTTCCAGTTCGATGATATTGGAATTGAACCAGAGTTTACTGAAAGTTACCGGTTCGTGCTTGATGGTGTAAATGGTTGACCACACTCCGATGGCAGGTGTGTTGACCGGCTGTTGCAGCATTTGTGCGGTTTCGTCGGTGAGTGCCACGGCGCGAATGCGCGAATGCAATTGATAGAGCGGTGTTTCCAGTGTGGTAAATAAAAATTGAACGACATTGCCGTCGAAAGTATCCCAGCGGGGGGTAGAGGCTTGCACCTGTGGGGCAAAATAGTCGTTCAAATAAATGGCGGGGTGTTCATCGGCAAAAACCAATCGTTTGATGAAAAACACTTTTTCAGTGGGTGAAATTCGTAACTGTTCGCAAACATCGTGCGGCACAGGCACGGTTTTCATCGAAAGGGTTTGAAAATTGGGGGTATATCCGGCGGATTGAATCATCTCGGCGAAAGAGGAAAACGCATTGAGTGAGTCTTTGATGAGCGGCGGTTTGGCAATAAATGTGCCGATACCGTGCCGGCGGATGATGAAACCTTCGTTTTCCAGCGCCACATACGCTTCGCGCAGAGTGTTTCGGCTCACGCCGAGCGCTTTCGCCATCTCGCCTTCGGAGGGTAGGCGGTCACCGATTTCCATTTGTTGCTGCAATATGTGGTTTCGGAATGCAGATTTGACCCGGTTTATACGAGAGTTCATCGCCACGGTGCGACTCCTCGATATGCAAGAGGTAGGATGTCCAACCTCTTACAGTATAGTCCAGAATGATGCAGTTGTCAATAGGGAGATTCGGGATAGAGCGGACAGCCCGCGCCTTTAAAAGGACAGGTTTCGCAGTGCAAACCCGGTCGCGCCAGAATTTCGCCATCGAGCCACGCCTGCATTCGAGTTTTTAGCCGGTGCAGGTTGCGGCGGTAGATATTTTCGGATAGTTCCAGCGTATCGGTGCGGTCGTATCGCAGCCAGCGAAATGCCACGCGCACCGGTCGGCGGTGGGGATATGCGGCGGCGGTCAGTGCGTGCAGCATAGTGGCTTCGATGCTGTCACTTTCGATGGGTGCAGCCGGTTTTTCGGTGGGGATGAGTTTGATGGCGGTGATACCGCCGTCTGCGGTTTTGTCCAGCCGGTGGATGACCGTTTCGCAGCGAATGACGCCGTGCGGCAGTGGCAGGTTCATCGCCAGCGGCTCGTTGCTGGCGATGATTTGCGCCCATTCCGACCGCAGTTGGCGGTGATAGCGCGCCACAATATCGCGCGCGGCGGTGATACCGGCGGCGGGCAAATCGGCGGGGAGTTGTTGTGCCAAAATGCGGAGCGTCGCCGGCAGGTTCAATCGGTGGGGACCGCCGCCGGCGTGCAATTGGCGGATGGTTTTCAGAATGGCGCGGCTGACCGCGTTTTCCGGCGGGGGCGATTGCGTCCAAAAGTGTTGCAGCAGCGAGCAATCGGCAATGCGCTGTATTTGGTTGGGGGAAAAAACAGGTGGCATAGCGAATTACGAGTGACGAATAGCGAATTACGAATGGCGAATCACCAATTTATAATGCCACAACCGGCGCAAAAGCACAAATGTTCGGCGCGGGCGCAACAAAAAACCCGGCGGCAACCGAGCCTTTTGTTCACTGCGCGGGATTATTTTTCTTGCCCCAGCGCGAATCCTTTGGTGAATTGTTCGTGCAGTACGATGAAAATTATCAACGGCGGGAGCATCGCTAAAATTGCACCAGCCATCACCACAACCCAATTGGTCACATCCTGCTGCGATGTCATCTGCCGCAAACCGACC
>JALVZI010000002.1 GCA_027022125.1 Anaerolineae bacterium
GGCATTGAGCACACTCGGCGGCATAGCGGGGGCGTTTTTCAATTTGGCGCGACATATCGGCTTGAGAAATCTGCCCAACACCCCGCCCGCCGAAATTCAGGCGCAGGTGTACCCGCAATCGGCGGTGGAGCAGGCGGTATGGCTCGGCACGTCATTTGTCGGCGTGTATCTGCTGTTATGGCTGTGGGTGCGTTTTGCGGAAAAACGCGCTTTTCGCACGCTCGGTTTTCGCGCTGACCGTTGGGTTATGCGGTACGGGCGCGGTTTTTTGGTGGGAATGGTGATGTTCGCGCTGGCGGCGGGCGTGCCGTGGGCGATGGGTTTTTATCGGTTGAACGGTGTGCCGCTGGCGATAGCCGGTTCGTTGGTGGTACTGCTCGGCTGGCTGGTGCAGAGCGCGGCGGAAGAGTTGCTCTTTCGGGGATGGCTGCTGCCGGTGCTGTCGGTGCGGTATGGTGTGCCGGTGGGGGTGTTGGTGTCGGCGGCGCTTTTTGCCGCGGCACACAGTCTCAATCCCCATTTGAACGTGCTGGCGATTTTAAATTTGGCGCTGTTTGCCATATTTGCCGCGCTGTATGCGCTGCGCGACGGGAGCATTTGGGGGATTGCCGGGGCGCACGCCGCGTGGAATTGGATGCAGGGAAACGTGATGGGCATTCCCGTCAGCGGGCTGCAACCGGTGGGAGGCAGTTGGCTGTCGCTGGTGGAATCGGGTCCCGACTGGTTGACCGGCGGCGCATTCGGCGCGGAAGGGGGGCTGGCGGTATCGCTGGTGCTGGCGGTGGGAATAGTGTTGCTGTTTCGTTGGGAAAGTGTTTGTTGATTGACCGGATATTTCTTGAAAACGTGCCATAATTGAATTTATGAAACGACTATCCATATTCTCCATTACTGTTATTTTTTTGCTGGTTGGCTGTCAAATATCCAACTCGCGCATATTTGAAACAGCAACCCCGTCATTTACATCGCCGGTTTCACCGCTGCAGGTGGCGCGCTGTTCTCCACCGCCTGCGCCGACGACAGCACCTTTACCGACGCCATTGTCGTGTATGCCCCTTTTTCCCCCACCAACATTTACCCCCACCCCTACTATCTTGCCCACCATCGCACCGACAAATACTGCCACCGATACACCTGTGCCAACAGCAGTACCGACTGCAACCGCCACGCCTGTTTCATCGGAAGCAGAGATTGCACGCTTGACGCAGCCAAGAGAAGGCAAAAACGCGACCCGGCTGATGAATATCCGGGTGTTGGATTATTTGTACCGCCATCCCGATAGTTCAGCCCGCCAACAACTTTTGGAAACAGCATTTCCGCGCGCGATGTCTCCATATTTCACGGGCGTGTTCACAGAACTTTGGTTGCGAGAGATTATAGTTCCACAATTTGAAGCGGCTGGTGGAGAAATGCCGCAGGATTTTGAAACATTTTGGCAGGATTATGGCGACATCATCCCCACCGATTTGAATGCAGATGGCGACACGGATTATCTGCTCTCAGTTAATTTCCTCTTGGGGGGTGAAAGCAGTAATTACGGTATCTTCTTCTGGTTGTATTTCAAAAACGGGCAGGGTATTTTGGAACGATTATCTCAATTCGATGATAAATGGAATAGTTTTTTGTATCCGCGTAACATTTCAATACAAAACTTGATGGGGGATGAATTGCCTGAAATCACTTTCACGGTTGGCGATTGTGGCGCGTCAACTTGTTTTTTGTCATTGCGTATTTTGTCGCTGAAAGATGGACATTTTACGAATGTCTTCACCGTTCCATGGTACACAATGAATGGCACTTGGACGGTGAAACGTGATGAATCGGGGCAGGTTGCTGCCATTGGCACATATAACGGACCAGGCATTGCGGGTTTTGGTGATTTTTTGAGTTACGCTCTTCATTTCCGGTATCGTGATGGCAAATTTATGCTTGTTGAGCAAGAACCCATTAATAATTTTCCCCGACCATTTCTTTATTGGCAATTGGGAAGTTTAAAATTGCATCAATATCAGTTTGATGAAGCGTTGGCGATATTTAAAGATTTGGCGGCAGATGAACCGCCGAGCCACGGCATAAATTATCCGGTATACGCCATGTTTCGTGTGGGAATGATCTATTTAGTACTGGAACAGCCGGATGAAACCCGCAAGGTGTGGGCAGAATTGATTGAGAAATACCCACAAGAACCTGTCAGCGCAGATGCTTATTCGATGTTGCAATATTGGCACGGAGATTTGACGGTTGGAACCGTATGCCGTTTTTTGCCAAAGATGATAACGGATTGGGGAACATCGGATGAGGCGCGTGCAGCTCCGGATTTTGAACGCGGCGTCTATTTGAGTACTACCGATGTGTGCAGTGATATATTTTTACTGCCATTACAAAAATGGGAAAATTCTGATACCATCGCCCGGCAAATGAGTGACTTGTGGTTACAGTGGCAATTTCTCTCGGATGAGTTTGATTTTAACGGCGATGGAACGGCAGATATTGTCGGCGTGATTGTTCACTCCGGCAATGAAGGGCGCTCGCCGTGGGTATTTCTTTCGGGGCAAGATGGGTATCAGCCGGTGTTGGTGCAAAACCCATTTCCGATAGGGTCAATCTACATATGGCAACGGGGAATGTATGATTATATGTACACCCCAATTCCATTTGATGTGGATATACGGCTCAAAGATTTTGACCGTGATGGCGTTCCGGAGTTTTACGCGGGCAGATATGGCACATATCATTGGATGGGAGACGGATTTCAGCCGAGCGAAAATGAAGCCACGGTTGATAGTCAGTCGGTGAAACTTAACCGGGCAATTGAATTGCTGTTTTTCAACCAAAATCCGGCGAATGCTATAACCGTGTTGGATAATTACAACCCACCTTTTGGGGCTGAAAAACAGATGAAGGTGTTATTGCAAGGGTTAGCGTGGCAATACTTGGGAGACCAAAAGCAAGCGGACAAATTCTTTCAGAAATTTGTGGCGTCATATCCTGCTTCCGGTTGGATATCGTTTGTCAATGAGGTTAAAGACAGAGAGGTGTTGCCGCAATAAAAAAGCCTGCCGATTTCGGCAGGCTTTTAGAATGTACAGATTTATTCTGCTTCTTCTGTGCCCGCTTCTACTTCGCTTGCCAAACCTTCTTCGCCTTCGGCAGCTTCGATGGCAGATTCTTCTGCTGTGGCAGTGCGCGGCGCTTGCACGCTGACCAGCAGCGAATCGGGGCTGGAAAGTACGGTGATGTTCTCCGGCAGGTCGAGGTCTTCCACGTGGATGGCATCGCCAAAGTTTTCCAGTTTGCTGATGTCCACTTCGATGGTTTCGGGCAGGTCGCCGGGCAGGGCTTCAATTTCCAATTCGTTGATACCGGTCACAACCACGCCGCCTTCTTTTTCTGCGGGGGCTTCGCCGGTAATGTGGATAGGCACGTTAACGACCACCGTTTCCGACATATTGACCGCGTAAAAATCAACGTGCAGAATATCTTGGCTGATGGGGTCGTATTGAATATCGCGGGCAAGCGTGTTGACCGCTTTTTTGCGTCCCAGTTTTATGCCGATGAGATTGGTGTTTCCGGCTTCGTGCAGCACGCGGCGCAACATTTTGCTATCGGCTTGGATGGAAAGGTTTTCCATCCCCTGGCCGTAAACTTCGGCGGGGGTTAAACCGGCGCGGCGCAGTGCTTTCACTTTTTTCCCGGTCACGCTGCGTAATTCTGCTTTGAGTTCAAATGCCATTGTATTTCTCCTTCAAAAAATCTCGTCACGTTAAGCCGGGACGGAAACCCCGCTCAACATAAATCATTCGTTTTTCAGACGCAAAAGTATAACCAATTGTGCCATAATCGGCAAACTGTTGGGTGTGTGATGGCTTTACGCCGCCGCACGCACGTAAATGGGATTGCTGAATATCCAGCCGCGCCATTTTGTTTTGTGGACTTTATAGCATTCCACCCGATAAACGCCCGGTTTGGAGACCACAAATTGCAGCGATTGCCCGCGTTCGGTGGCGACGATTTCGCCATCTCTCAGCAGCCGAATTTCGGCGCGGGCGGGCACGGTGATGCTCAGCGTGAGCATATTCAGTTTGCCCAGCGTGATTTCATCGCCCTGAATGGCGACGGCAGTGGCGGCATCGCTGAAAATCATCTGGTCATCGGCGTTTTGCGCGGTGAAAGAAAATCCGGTCGTATCGCCGATGAGGTCGTATGCCACAAAACAGTGTCCCGCCCGCAGGGTGTCGAGCACCTGTTTTTTGGCGGTCGGCACATCGCGCGACAGCGGTTCATCCAGCAGCAGATGGGTTCGCACTGCGCTGAAAAGGTAGCGGTACGGAAAAATTTTGCGGGTGATGGGACCCATACTGTATGTTTGCGCGTGCGCATCCGCCCCGCCGATGGCGACGATTTTCCGCCCGGCGCGGGTCAGTTCGTCCCATTTTGCCAGCGTTTCGGGAAACGGCGCGGTGATGAATCGGTCTGGGAAAAAGGCGGCATATGCGGCGCGGGGTTTGCCGGTTAAAAACGATTTGAATTCGGACATATAATTCCAAATTTCCAGACCGGTATAGCCCTGCACATCCCAATGTTTCCACGGGATTTCCCCCTCGCCGAAACGGGGCGCGGCGTGTTCAAAGGGGTGGGCGATGAATCCCGCGCCGCCGAGTTGGTTCACTTTATTGATGAGCGCTTGCGGGTCGGCGGCATATTCGTTCAAATCGCGGTCGACGCCCAGCGCCAGAAAATGGCTATGTTCGGGATGCTGCTGGGTGTCATTCACTTCGATGCCCATCAGCGCCAGCAAATCGCCGTGCCAGCCTTCTTTATCGGGCACGAAAATGTTGTGGTCGGTGAAAACCATCACCTGCAGCCCGGCTTCCCGTCCAGCGCGGATAACCTCGCTGTGCGTGCCTGTGCCATCGGAATAAACGGTGTGTTGGTGAAAATTGGCGGTGTATTCGTATTTGATCATTTGTCACTCGTCATTCGCTATTCGTTATTTGGAATGACCAGCACTTGCCCCGGATGGAGCAGGCGCGGGTCGGAGAGAATGTCGCGGTTGGCTTCGAAAATGATTGTCCACAGGGCGGGATTGCCGTAAAACCGGCGCGCAATTTTCGACAGCGAATCGCCAGGTTGAACGGTGTAACGGGTGACATCCGGTTCCGGCGGTGGTTTGGGCGGCGAAATGTCATCTGCCAGAAAACGGCGATTTTGCGCCACCAGCCCGCCGAGCGTTTCTTTTATTTCCGGCGGCGTGCCGTCGATATGGTCAACCACCAGCGCCCCCCGGCGGCGATATTCCGCCAGCCAATCCGCACCGATTGCGCCCACGGCGGTGATATATTTCCAGCGGTCGGCAACCGTTTCCGGCGCGAAACTGACATCGGGGCGGAATTTCCACACGTATTGCAGCGCGGCGGAAAAAGTGTCGCCCGTGTTTGCCAGCAGGATGA
>JALVZI010000003.1 GCA_027022125.1 Anaerolineae bacterium
GGTTGGAAGCGTGTCAATGCCGTTCGCAACGGGCGCAACGTAATCATATCGCTTGCGCAATGTTGGTTTGGGTGCGTTTGAACCAAGTTGCTCAAAACACGTGCTCCACCATCTATCAGGTCAAACACAGTCTACTTGACAACTATATGCAGGCTCAATTACGTAATCCTTCCATCCCCATGCTGCCTGCGTAAGTCCTATATTAAAAGGAGTGAGAAGATTATGGAAGCATCCCCTCGTATCTTTTTGAAGCAACATTCATTGACACTTTTCATTTTGTTGACGGTTTTAATCAGTTGGTTTCCGTGGTATACCGGCGGTAGCGGATTTTTTGTTTTCGGGCCCTCCATTGCCGGTGTGATAGTGGTTGCGCTCACGATGGGGAAAGCGGGGATGCAAGATTTGGGGCAACGGGCATTACGCTGGCGTGTGGGATGGCGATGGTGGATGGTCGCCCTATTTTTCAGTGGGATACTGCTAACAATCGCCATCGGTATTAACTTGATGATGGGCGGCGCAATGCCGAGTTTCGCCTTCTTTCGGGAAGGATGGTACTGGGCACCCGTATATTTTCTGCTGACGTTGATTGGAGGTCCGTTGGGCGAGGAGTTTGGTTGGCGCGGCTTTGCACTGCCAAATTTACAACGCAAGTGGAACCCGACACTTGCCGGCATCATCATCGGAACGCTGTGGGGACTATGGCATCTACCCCTCTTTTTTCAAGCGGGCTCCCTGCACGCCGAAATAGGATTGCAATTGTTACCCGTATATGTCATCGGTGAAATCGCGCTCGCGGTCATTATGACTTGGGTATACAACAGTACCGGCGGTAGTTTGTTGGTAGGGGGTATCATTTTACACAACGCCGATAATTTTTGGGCATCAACGCTCATCACCGATGAAACATTTCAAGCCGCTTTTCAAGGTGGGGTGCAATCGCAATTTGATATGCAACTCTATCTGGTCGGTATTGCGGTCAGCGTGGTGGCAATCATCGTAATTGCGTGGGCAACCAAAGGACAGTTGGGATTTTCAGGCACACAGAAAGGCAAAATCTAAACGCTTTGCCGGTTATTTTCAATTCAAAATATCATTTTGCGGAGGAATTATGTTCGAAAAAGTTGCGCCTGAAACCAACCACCGAAATCTGTTGCCCGTTGTGGGAGTAGCAATTGTTGTTTTGTTTTTGCTGGCTTTTAGCGAAATATCGTTTTTACCGGCTGTCGTCAACGCCGATGGACCGACAACGCCATCCGCCTCCGACATTGTGCAGGTTACTCATTTTACCGCCGATGACGTTGTTTCAGATACAGTATCCATCAGTGGCGATGGGAATTGGGTCGTTTACGTTGCCAGTATTGTCGAAAATGGCACGGATACCAAAAAAATCTACCGCGCTGCCAGTGATGGCGGTGGGTCACCGGTATTAATAGATACTGTGGTAACGGGGGCACCTAACAGTTTTTTTATTTTCCCCGAAGTAAATTATGATGGTAGTAAAGTTGTCTACCGGTATTCTGGCAAGATTTCTGTCAACGGTAGCGATGATATTACCCCCTTCTATTATCATAAAGGGTATGATTTTGAATCTTACTACTATTTATCTTCCGGTGATTATCCCCAAATCAGTGGCGATGGGCGGTATGTTTTTTTCGAGAGCCATGCCGGTTGGAATTGTAAGTGGACAGAACGTGACGTGTGGGCAAGTTGGGTCTGCGCGACACCTGAAAGATACCGTCTATGGCGCGTCCCATCCGGTGGCGGAGAACCGACCATCGTACTTGATTTAGAAGCCTCTCACAACGGCTACCATTCGGATATTCATGATTGGCATATTGATTACGCCGGCACAACCATCACTACAGACTGCAACAATGGCTCGCAATATGGCACTTGCGTTTTCAAAAACGGTCATTTTTACGGATTCGTCAATAGCGGGCAATATGGATTTTCTCAAATCAGTCCCGATGGTAACTGGCTTGTTTCTCAACCTGAGGTGGTCCCGCCGACAAGTGTCAATGTTCTAAAGCTGGATGGAAGTCAATCCTTCACCTTCGATACCGATTTTAATTTATTTGGTGGTTACTCCCATTTTATGAGTGATAATGCGGGTAAATTTGTTTACAAGTATAATGACGCATTGAGTAATTGCGGTGACGATTTGTGGCTGATGAATCGAGACGGAAGCGGACGTGTAAAAGTGGTTGATTTGTCACCGGATAATAGACCAGGGTGTCTCGAATATTCACTTTCGTATTCCGGGCAAGATATTGCTTTTGTAACTCACGACGATTTAACAGGCAACGGCAATAACCAATATCAGGTATTTACCCGCTTGGGTCCCCCCTTGCCCGATTTGAACTTTGCCCCGTTCATTTTGCATCCGGAGAACATTATCCTCAATAGTGGTCACTATATCTTGCCGGTGGATGTCACCCTGCAAAATGTCGGCGAGGCGAGTGTTTCCGATGTCGCGGTACGCTTCAGCGCCAACGACGGAAGGAGCAGTACCCAAACCGTCGCCGAGTTGGGAACCGGCATCAGCACCACCCTGCACTTGGATTGGGACATCACCGACTTGCTGACCAAAGGGCAAGGCGCATCGACGGTGCAATTAACGGTCGAAGCCGACCCCGACAGCCTTTTCACCGAAAAGACCCATCTCAATAATCGCTATACGGCTTCTACCACCGTCGATGTTCGCCCCAAAGTGCAAGTTCAACCGGAATTGACTCTCGCCGGACATTACTTTCTCGCCGGTGCCAATATCGACAATCGCATTCGCGTCAACGTCGATTGGAACGGCGACCTGTCCGGCAATGGCGACCCGGGCAAAGTGTATTTCAACCTGAACGGCACACAGGTTGAAACCGACGGGCAACCTTGGGGAGCCGAGCGCACCTACAATATGGGCGGCGATTTTGAAAGCAACTATCTGTGCGCCAATAACACCCTGCGCATCTTTGCCACCTCCCCCACCGGATTCTACTCTTTGGAAAGCGTGATTCAACCAACGGTTCTTCCCGCACCGGCTTGGTGGGAGTGGATAAAAACCAGTTTAGCGGGTGGCTATTATAGTTTTTCCGGCAAGTCTCACCCGCCTTTGGTGAAATACACCCACGAATACAAATATCCTGTCGCGCCATTTGTCGCCAATTGGGATGTTCCCGCTTGGGTGCCTTATTTGGGCGGAAAGCCGATGGGCATTTTGCAAACTCAAGCCAGTGCGACGCTGACAAGTTGGTCAAATGGCGCGGGGGCGAGTGAAAGCAACGGGCAAACCGGCTTTCAAGTGGGCGGTTTTGGCATTATGGGACAAATATATGGTGACGGAGAAACACAATTCATCTGCGGTCAAAGTTTGGTTTTAAAGCAAGCGGCAATGAACTTGAAAATTACCGGGTTGATAGAGGAGGAAGAAGGGCTTACCGATATTATTCCGGGGTTCAAAACAGCAGAAAATTGGGCAATTATCGGGCGCTATGTCAAAATGCTGAATCGGGTTGCCAAAATCAAAGGGCGGTTGATGCCGGGGGTCAACATCAAAACCAGTTACGAAACCCGCGACGGCGAATTAAAATTCAACGCCAACGAAGGAACAGCATTTGTTGCCACGCAAGCCGTGTTCGAAGTGACTCCCTTCAAAGATTTGATGTTGGATGTTTATGGCGGCGGAAAACCTTATTTGACCGTTGCTGTGCCTGCCGACCCCGATTATTTCAAAGCGGTGGGTATTCAACTGTACTATGGCGCCGATATACGGGTTTTCTCTTTTCAACAAACCTTCGAATACCCCATCACTTGCAGTTACCCGGGCGGTTGCGTCCAACCGCGTTTACCCGCGCCGCGCTTAAATGCTGAATCTAAACCCGCGTGGCAATTTATTCCCCGCAAAAATATAAACATCACCCGTTTACAGCCCAACAGCATTTTACAAAGCACAGCAACCACTACCGAAACCGTGTTAGCCGACCCGATTTATATTTATCCGCAACCCGCGTTGGCAGTGGCAAGCAACGGCACCCGCTTGTTAACTTATGTCGATGATGATTTAAACGACCCGACGGGCAGAAGCACCGAAATAATGGCGCAATTGTGGGATGGGACTTGGCAAGGTGCGTTGCCACTGACCAACGACCAACAACCCGATTTCGCACCCGCCGTCGCCTTCGACGGCAGTGGCAATGGTTTGGCGATATGGGAACATTCAACACTGGCGACGACCATCACCCCCACACTCGATATTACTTTCGCCCAAAGTTTGGAAATTGCCGCCTCTGTTTGGATGAGCGACACCGCTATGTGGAGCAACGCCATCACCTTGACGCACAACAATCTGATGGACTATGCGCCTGAATTGTCTACCGGCAGCGATGGCTCGGTAATGGCGCTGTGGGAAAGCAGCGATGGTACCGATATGATGGGCACGGTTACACATCCGCTGACAATTACTTATGCCATCTGGGACGGGGCAAACTGGAGCAGTCCGGCTCCCGCGTTAACTGGCTTGCACGATGTGTCGGGGGTGACTTTTGCCGTATATTCCGCTACACGCGCCGCACTGGTTTATGCGGTGGATAGCGATGGTGTTTTGACAACCACCAACGACAGCGACCTTTATTACAGCACTTTTGATGGCAGTGCTTGGCGTGTCCCTATAATAATTGCCGACAGTCAAACCCTCGCCGATACCAACCCCGCGTTGGCATACGATTCTGCCGGCAACCGTCATCTGCTGTGGTTGCGTGACGGCAATTTGGTTTGGCTGAAAAACTCGTGGAACCTGAATGATGTCCACACGGTACGAGCCGACAGCACCGCCGCCGGTTTTCTGGGGTTCACCCTCAGCCGCGCCCCCGATGGAAATTTGTCTGTTGTCTGGCAAACCATGGACGAAAACGGGAGCAACTTGGCGTACAGCATCTTCGATGCGGCGCACGACTCGTGGGGGAATGCCCAACCGCTATTAAATGATTCCGCATTGGAAGGTTCGCATACGGTAGCATTCGCCGATAATCACACACTCTATCTGGGCTATCCCAAAACCGAAACGAATTTTATCACCAAAACGCTCACCACCGCCACCGAAACTTTCACCGTAACCAATGTCCCCACCCCCGGCAACAGCTCGCTCGTTTTTTTAGAGCATACCGTCGGGCAAGATTTAACCTTTGATAGCCTGACCCTCTCGCCGAGTAATCCCGCACCGGGGGCGGTGGTCACATTGACTGCCGTTTTACAAAACGCCGGAGATTTGGCGATTGTCAATCCGCAGGTGGCTTTTTATGATGGCGCCACTGCCATCGGCACTCAAACACTTTCCCTGACGATGACCGCCGGCAGCACCGAGACTCTCCAACAAAATTGGACGCTGTCTGCCGCTGCCGTCTCTCATACATTCAAAGCCGTTGCCGACCCCAACGCGCAAATTTCGGAAAGCGATGAGACG
>JALVZI010000004.1 GCA_027022125.1 Anaerolineae bacterium
AAGGCTATGAGCAACAACGAAATTTCGCGGTTTGAAAAAAGCAAGCAGGAATGGGAAGAAACCACACTGAAAAAAACGCTGTCGGCACGCCCGGAACGCGCCGAAAAGTTCATCACCACCTCCTCTCGTCCCATCAAACGACTCTATACTCCCACCTCTTTTTCACCGGATGACTATTTGAAAAAAGAGGGCTTCCCCGGTCAATACCCGTACACGCGCGGTGTGCACGCCACCGGCTATCGTGGCAAACTGTGGACGATGCGTATGTTCGCCGGCTTCGGCACGGCAGAAGAAACCAACCGGCGGTTCAAATATCTGCTGGAACAGGGACAAACCGGGCTGTCCATCGCGTTTGATATGCCCACGCTGTACGGTTACGACACCGACGCCCCGCAGGCGCTCGGCGAGTTTGGCAAATGCGGCGTCGCCATTTCCAGCATGCGCGACATGGAAGTGCTGCTCGACGGTCTGCCCCTCGACAAGGTTTCCACCAGCATGACCATCAACAGCCCCGCCGCCGTCATTTGGGCGATGTTCATCGCAGTGGCAGATAAACGGGGCATTCCCCGCAGCAAACTGGCGGGAACCATCCAAAACGACATCCTGAAAGAGTATATCGCTCAAAAAGAATATATTTTCCCCCCGAAACCGAGTATGCGGCTGGTGACCGACACCATCGAATTCGGCACGGAACAGTTGCCGCTGTGGAACACCATCAGCATCAGCGGCTATCACATCCGCGAGGCAGGGAGTACCTCTGTGCAGGAATTGGCGTTCACGCTGGGCGACGGGATTGAATATGTGAAATGGGCAATCGAGCGCGGGCTGGATGTAGACGCTTTCGCCCCGCGATTGAGTTTCTTCTTTAACGCCCACAACGACTTTTTTGAAGAGATTGCCAAATATCGGGCGGCGCGGCGCATTTGGGCAAAAGTGATGCGCGAGCAGTTCGGCGCGAAAAATCCGCGCTCGTGGCTGATGCGTTTCCACACCCAAACCGCCGGCGCGAGCCTGACCGCCCAACAGCCGGAAAACAATATCGCCCGCGTGGCGATTCAGGCGCTGGCGGCGGTGCTGGGCGGCACGCAAAGCCTGCACACCAACTCGATGGATGAGGCGTTGGCATTGCCCAGCGAAATGGCGGTGCGCGTCGCCCTGCGAACCCAGCAAATCATCGCCCACGAAAGCGGCGTCGCCAACACGGTTGACCCGCTCGGCGGCAGTTATTTCGTCGAGCAGTTGACCGATGAAATGGAAGCGGAAGCGTGGGACTATTTCGAGAAGGTGGAGGCACTCGGCGGGGTGCTGCCCGCCATCGAAGCGGGATTCTTCCAGCAGGAAATCGCCGATGCGGCGTACCGCTATCAGCACGAAATTGATACCCGCCAGCGGATTGTGGTGGGCATCAATGAGTATGCTTCTGACGAAGAATTGCAAATCCCCATTTTGGAAATGGATCCGCAGGGGTATGAAGTGCAGGTAGCGCGGCTGAACGAGGTTCGGCGCACCCGAGACAACCGCGCGGTGAAATCTCGGCTGGCAGATTTGCGC
>JALVZI010000005.1 GCA_027022125.1 Anaerolineae bacterium
CGTTTGCGCCGTCCCTGCGCTTCTTTTGTGCGCTGTCCGGCTAAATTGCGGTGGATGAATTCTTCTTCTTTGGCGATAAACTTCTGCTGGGCGATATATTCTTTTTCGTGCCGGGCGATGCGCTCCGCTCGCTGGCGAATGTATGCCGAATAATTGCCGCGATATTTTTCCAGCCGCGAAAACGACAGTTCAAACACGCGGTTGACCACCGCATCCAGAAAATAGCGGTCGTGCGAAACGATGAGCACCGCACCGCGCCACGCCGCCAGATAATTTTCCAGCCATTCAATCGCCGCCAAATCGAGATGGTTGGTCGGCTCGTCGAGCAGCAGCAGTTCCGGTCGCTGCAACAGCAGCCATGCCAACTGCGCCCGCGTTTGCTGCCCGCCGCTGAATTGCGCCAGCGGCAGCCGATACTGCGTTTCTGAAAATCCGAGTCCGGTCAGCACGGTTTTTATCGTCTGCTGATAGTGATAGCCGCCCAGCAGTTCAAACTCCGTTTGCAGATGACCGTATTTTTCCAGCAGCGAATCATCTGCCGCCAGCGATTTTTCCAGCGCTTTCAGTTCTTCCCCTTTGGCGATGACATCCGCGAATGCGTTCAGCGCCAATTGCCACAGGTTTTCCGCGGCGGGTTTTTGCAAAACTTCCTGCCGCAAATAGCCGATTTTCAACCCTTTGGCGCGAAAAACTTCGCCGGTGGTGGGCGTTTCTTCCCCCGCCAAAATGCGCAACAGCGTGGTTTTTCCCTGCCCGTTGGGACCGACAATCGCGGCGCGCTCGCCGTGATGGATGGAGATGTTTATCGTTTCAAATATATCGAAGGGACCATAGCGCATCCCTAAATTTGCACCCGTCAATAATGCCATGCCACGTTTCAGGTTTCAGGTTTCAGGTTCAAAGTTCAAGGTTTCAAGTTTCAAGTCCAAAGTCAAGGTAGCAGGGTAGCAAGGTTGCAGAGTTGCAAAGTTGCAAAGTTGAGGGTTGCAAGTCCAAAGTCCAATGTCCAAAGTTACGCAATACTCATCACGCATCACGTTTCACTCATCACGCATCACGTTTCACTCATCACGCAATATGAAATACGAAATACGATTCAGCGATTCAGCGAATCACTAATCTCCAATCTCCAACACCGACCGGCATTACAGGGCGAGCCATAGGGCGTAATAGTAAACCAGAATCACGGCGAAAAACACGCTGTCGGTGCGGTCGAGCATGCCGCCATGACCCGGAAAAAGGTGCGACGAGTCTTTCACTCCGGCATATCGTTTCATCATCGAGATGGACAAATCGCCAAACGGGTCGAAAAGCGCCACAATCATGCCGATGACGATTCCCTGCGGCAGCGGAATCACCGAGAAAGTGCTGACCAGCACCCCGCCCACAATGCCGCCGAGTATGCCGCCGAAAACGCCTTCCCATGTTTTTTTGGGGCTGATGCGCGGGAAAAACTTGTGTTTCCCGAAGGCACGCCCCACAAAATAGGCGAAAGTGTCTGTGCCCCATGTGGAAAAAAGCGCCATCCACACCCATGCTGCGCCGTCGGGG
>JALVZI010000006.1:0-2341 GCA_027022125.1 Anaerolineae bacterium
CAGCGCCAACATGGCAATCACCCATCCCCCCAGCGCATCCCAGCCCACCAAAAAGCCGTAAACCATCGCCAACAGCCAAATGATGAACTGTCCCGGTAGCACGGGAATGACAATCATCGCCAGCAAACTGATTCCCATCAGCATTAACCATGTAATTTCCATCGGCGCAGAGACCATAGTATACTCCGTTTGTTATTGGTCATTGGTCATTGGTTATTGGTTATTGGAGATTAGAGATTGGTGATTCGTATTGCGTATTGCGTGAAACGTGATGAGTGATGAGTGAAACGTGATACAATCCTGCTGCCCTGCTACTCTGCAACCCTGACTTTGGACTTGAAACCAGAAACACGAAACAAGAAACCCGAAACCTTGAACTTTGAACTTTGAACTGAAAACTGACCACTATTCGCTACACTATGACACACAAAACACTGCAAGTCAAACTGCTAAATTGGTTCGAGAAAAATAAACGCGCCCTGCCCTGGCGCGGTGAAACCGACCCGTACCGCATTTGGGTCAGTGAAGTTATGTTGCAGCAAACACAGGTAGCAACGGTTGAACCGTACTACCGCCGTTTTTTGCAGACATTCCCCACCGTGCAGGCGCTTGCCGCCGCGCCGTTGGATGCCGTGCTGAAAGCGTGGGAAGGCTTGGGCTATTATGCGCGCGCCCGAAACCTGCACCGTGCCGCGCGCGAAATTGTGGCGAATCACGGCGGCGAACTTCCCCGCACCTTTCGGCAGTTGAAAAAACTGCCCGGTTTCGGCGATTATACCGCCGGTGCGGTGGCGTCGCTGGCGTTTGGTGAACCCGTCCCGGCGGTGGATGGCAACGTCAAACGGGTGCTCAGCCGCATTTTCGCCATCCAAACCGAC
The DNA here is from genome assembly GCA_027022125.1 of Anaerolineae bacterium. Taxonomy (GTDB): domain Bacteria; phylum Chloroflexota; class Anaerolineae; order 4572-78; family 4572-78; genus JANTHQ01. The sequence continues at coordinate 879 of JALVZI010000006.1, forward strand.
ATCACTCGCGGCGACGGGCGGCGGCAGATAACCGCCATCGCCACCGAACTGGCGCAATCCGCCCCCCGTCCCGGCGACTGGACGGAAGCGCTGATGGAACTCGGCGCGGTGGTGTGTACCCCCGCCCGCCCCCGCTGCGCCGATTGTCCCGTCCGCGGTGATTGCGCCGCGCGGCAACTCGGTCTCGCCGAGACGTTGCCCGTCAAACCCGCTCGCGCCAAAATCCCCCATTTCGATGTGGCGGCAGGCATCATCTTCCGCACACCCGCCCGCCGCGAATTTCTGATTGCCCGCCGTCCGCTCGATGGGATGCTCGGCGGGTTGTGGGAATTTCCCGGCGGCAAATTGGAGCCGGGCGAAACGCTGCCCGACTGTCTGCGGCGGGAGATTCGGGAGGAACTGGCGATGGAAATTTCGGTACGCGAACCGGTGACGGTGGTCAAACACGCCTTCACCCATTTTAAAATCACGCTGCACGCCTTTGCCGCCGAATGGACGGGGGGCGAACCGCAAAAAATCGGGGTGGCAGATTGGGCGTGGGTTACGCCGGAAGATTTGGAAAAATACGCCTTCGCCCACACCGACCGCCAAATCATCGCCGCACTGTTGCAAGTTACGAATAGCGAGTTACGAATAGCGAATAGCGAGTAGCGAGTTACGAATGACAAAGGACGAACAACAAATGACAAATGACAAACCACAAATGACGAATACCAACTTCGATTTAAATCTGGTGACGCTGCTCACCAATAAAGTTATCCCCATCAGCGAAACGCGCCCCATCGAAGTAACCGATGTGCGCGCGCTGCCATCGTGGGAACACGACACGCTCAATTATGTGACGCGCTGGGCAAACGGCCAAACACTGCCGCTGACGCTGCGGTCATATCGCAGCCCGATAACCTACTGGCAAACGCAAGACCCCCACAAACGCGACCGGGTATGGGCGGTGCTGCGCCGTCTGCGGCTCGACGGGTTTCCCAGCCCCCGACCACTGGCGCGCGGCGGGCTCGGCAAAACCGATTTCATCATTTGGGCAACCGTGCAGGGCGAAACGTGGCGCGCCGATGACGAAAATACCGTCGCCGCACTGCGTTCGCTGGTTCCACAATTGGCAGATTTGCTGGCGCGACTGCACGCGCTCGACCATAACGGGCTGAACGATGAACCACTGTATCAAGCCACCGTCGCCGGAACGCTGGTGCGTATGCTCCTCTGGTCGCGGGAAATGGGCGAGCCGGAACTGAAACAGATGATTGCCCGTCTGAAACCCGTCGTGGCGAATATTCAGGGCTGGCAGCACAAACTCATCCACGGCGACCCGCACCCCGGAAACGTGCTGGTGCGCGACGGGCAAATCACCGCCGTGCTCAACTGGGAACACGCCGCCATCGGCGACCCGCGCTGGGATGTGATGACCGCCGCGCATCGCATTCGAGAATACAGCCCGGAACTGGCGGAAC
>JALVZI010000006.1:2351-5438 GCA_027022125.1 Anaerolineae bacterium
GTTCATCAATTGGTATGAAACGTTCACCGGACGGCACATTTCCGACCGCGATTTTTGGTATGCGCTGATTTCCGTGCGGCGCTGGGCGCTGAAAGCGTGGCTGGCACACGCCATCGAAACGAAAAAAGTGTCGTCATCGCTGGCGGAATGGACGGAAGATGTCGCCGACGCACGACTGCGGGCGCAAAAAGATTTGCTGGCGGCAGGGCTATGACCATCAAAACCATCATTTTCGATTTTGGCGGGGTTTTGCTCCGCACGCATGATTACGCCCCGCGCCGCCGCTGGGAAGAAAAATTCGGATTGCCCGCCGGGGCGCTGGAAGCGTTTATGTTCAACAGCCCCATCAGCCGCAGCGCCCAATTGGGGAAAATCAGTTGGGAAGAAGCGTGGCTCGCCGCCGCCAAACATTTTCAGGTATCAGTGGCTGAGATTCAGCGGGCGCAAAATGATTTTTTCGCCGGGGATGTGCTGACCCATTCACTGGTGGCATACATTCGCCGATTGAAACCGCATTTCACCATCGGGCTATTGAGCAACACCTGGTTTCACGATGGATACGCGCTGTTGCGACTATACGGCATCGCTGATATATTTCATTTCACGGTCACATCTGCGGAATTGGGAGTGATGAAACCCGACCCCCGCATTTTTGAAACCGCGCTCGCCCGCGCCGCCACCGCCCCCGCCGAATCGGTGTTTGTGGATGATATGGCGGAAAATGTGGCGGCGGCTCGCGCGCTGGGCATGCACGGCATCCATTTCACTGCGCCGGAAACCACCATCGAGCAATTGGTAAGATTGATTGGAGATTGGTGATCGGTGATTCGTGATGCGTGAAACGTGATGCGTGAAACGTGATGCGTGAAACGTGATGCGTGAAACGTGACAGAGATAGGGATAGGGCTTCGCTGCCCGCTGACTGCTAATCGCTGATTGCTGACAACTGAAAACTGACAACTATTCGCTATTCGTAACTCGCTATTCGTAACTCGACATATGTTCAACCGACATCGTTCCACGCTGATTGTAACCTTATATGCCCTGCTGACCGCCCTGATGACCTTCCCCACCATCGCGCGGTTTACCACCGCCATTCCCGGCGACGGCTTCGACGGTTGGCAGAACTACTGGAATCAGTGGTGGATAAAAGAAGCCATCCTCAACCGGCACACGTCCTTCTTTTTCACCGATATGCTTTACCCGCCCGATGGCGTCAATCTCATTTTCCAAACCTTCAACTATTTTAACGGGCTGTGGACGCTCCCCATCCAACTGAATTTCGGATTGACGGCGGCATATAACGCCGTTGTCTTTTTCCATTTCACGCTGGCGGGGTTCGGCGTGTATCTGCTGGCGCGATACACGCTGGCGCAGTTCGGCTTCCGCGGCGAGCGTGCCACCGTCGCCGCGTTCATCGGCGGGGCGATTTTCACCTTCTCCCCGTTCCACATGGCGCATTTGCTGGGGCATATGCAGGTTTTCAGCCTGACATGGAACGCTTTTTATGTGCTGTGGCTGGTTCGCACGCTAAACAACTGGCGGCAGCAACTGGCATCGAACCCCACCGCCGCCATTCCGAAACGCGATTTGGCACTGAGCGGGCTATTTCTGACATTCGTCACCGCCATCGACTGGTATCAAACGCTGTATATGGTGCTGTTCACCGCGCTGATAACCGTTTGGCTGCTGTGGCGACTCTATTTCGATTATCCCCATTTGCGCCGCGCCGTGCTGTGGAAACCGGTGGTGGCACTGGCAGCGATGGGCGTTTCGGTGGGCGTGCTCTTTTCGCCGCTGATTGTGCCGATGGCGCGCGAAGCCGCCACTGCCGATTATATGCGCCCCAGTTTCGCGGAAAATGTGGAACTCTCCGCCGATGTGCTGGCGTTCATCACCCCCAGCGAACTCCATCCCCTGTGGGGAAAAGCGATTGCACCCTTCTACCGCCAATTTTCCGCCAGCACCTCCGAGCAGTTGATTTTTGTGGGCATCGTGCCGCTGCTGCTCACCATTTTCGCCGCCGTGCGCTATCGCCGCCGAAAACTGGCACAATTCTGGCTGTGGTTCGTCGCCGTTTTTTTTGTGCTGGCGCTGGGACCCTATCTGCACATCGGCGGAAAAATCATCGCCATCGGCGGCACACCCATCCCCCTGCCCTATTTGGCGCTGTACAAAACCGTGCCGTTCATCGGCATCAGCCGCTCGCTGAGCCGGTATGCGCTGATGGTGATGATGGGTGTCGGCGTGCTGAGCGCGCTGGCGCTGGCGCGTTTCAATTTTCGCCGGCAGATGGTTTTGGGCGCGCTCATCGCTTTTGAATTTGCCGCCATCCCCTACCCTATGAGCGCGGTGGACACGCCCGCATTTTTCCGCCAAATTGCCGCCGAACCGGGCACATACACCATCGCCTACCTGCCGATGAATTGGGACAGACCCGCACCGCTGCTGTATCAAACCGCGCATCACAAAAAATTGCTGACGGCATACATTTCCCGCGAAAATCCGCACGATTTGAGTTGGCGCACGCCGGTGCTGCAAGAATGGCGCACGCTGAAACCGGACATCATTCAGGCTGATTTGGCGGCGCTCGCCCCGACCGTGCTGCACGATTTCGGCGTGAAATATATCGTGCTCGATTACTACCAAATGCCGCCCGGAACCGAACGCGACGGCACGGAACGCTGGGTGGCGGCGGCACTGCCGAACCAACCGCCCGTTTTTCGGGATGAACGGCTGACGGTGTACCAAACCCCGCCGCTATCGGCGCAGCAATCGTACCTGCAATTGGGCGACGGCTGGGGCAAACTGACCGATTTCGGCGGGCAGGCGGCACACATCGCCGAAAAAACGGCGACGCTGCGCATCGTTACCGGGGATGTACCGCCCGCCCGATTGACCGTCGGCACAGTTGCACCCCACTCGCTGGCGAATCTCGCCGTTACCGCCGCCGAAGTCGCCGTGCCGCTCACCCTTTCCGCAGACGGCACACACGCCGTCATCGCCCTGCCGGACGGCGTTTCGGCAGTGCAATTGCACCTGCCGCAACCCATCCCCATCACGCTGTTAAAAATAGATTAACCTTTT
>JALVZI010000007.1 GCA_027022125.1 Anaerolineae bacterium
CCGTAATTCGGGGTGAATGCCTTCTTCCAGTTTGTGTCCCCACGGTTTGTGGGTAACGGCGCGCTCGAACAGTGCCACCAAATCGCGGAAACTGCCGCCGTTGCGCAGGGTATCGCGGAAGTTGATCTCTTTATCGGAAAGCAGGCACAGCCGAATGCGCCCGTCGGCGGTGACGCGCATCCGGTTGCAATCGCCGCAATACGGGTTGCTGACCGGGCTGATGAAGCCCAGTGTGCCTTTTGCGCCGGGGATGGTGTATAGCCGCGCTTCGCCGTCGAGTTCGCCGCCATTGACCGGTTCGATGCGCCCCAGTTCGCTTTCGATGCGGGCGATGGTTTCGGCGGAAGAAACGAAATTGTCCAGCGCGATGCCCGACGGTGCGCCGAGCGGCATCAGTTCAATATAGCGCACGTGCCACGGGTGGTCAATGGTCAATTTCGCCATTGATGCCACATCGTCATCATTGAACCCGCGGGTGACGACCACATTCAGTTTGATGGGGAGCAATCCGGCGTCTTCGGCGGCGGAAATGGCTTCCCACACTTTCGATTCTTTTGCCAGCCGCATTGTTTTCAGCAGTTGGTCGTGGTTGATGGCATCCACGTGGATGTTCACCCGATTCATTCCGGCATCTGCCAGCGGTTTCGCCAGTTTTTTCAGCCGATAACCGTTGGTGGTCATCGTAACCTCTTCGATGCCGGGAACTTGTTTGAGCAACGAGACGATTTCTACAATATCGCGGCGCAGGGTCGGTTCGCCGCCGGTGAGCCGAATTTTGCGGAAGCCGGTTTCGGCAGCGGCACGGGCGACGGTGGCAATTTCCAGCGGGGAAAGCAGGTCGTCATTGGGCACAAATGCCAGTCCGCGCATCGGCATACAGTAAACACAGCGCAAATTGCAGCGGTCGGTGAGTGAGATGCGAAGGTAGTTGATTTCTCTGCCGTAGGAATCTTTCATTGGTATGTCCTGTCGTAAAAAGATGGGGTAATTTTACACGATATACGGCGGTGTGTCCAAAACGCATAACGCACGAGAAGAAAAAACCACCACAGGGTCGGGCGGGTTGGGCGGCGGGTTATGCCTCTGCCGGTGTTACCGGAATGTCAACAAAAACATATTTGCACATATCATCGTTATGGGCGATAGAGAGTTGTCGGGTTGGCGCACTGCCCACAAATGCGGCGATGAGTTTTTCGTCCAGCAGGCAAACTTCCGGGTGATTCTGGGCGAATTGACGGTACGGGCAATCGAAATGGCAGAGGGTGTAATGCCCGTCTTCAATTTGCCATTCTGCGACAAACCCTTTTTGGCGCAGATAATCAACCAGCGCGTCGAGCCGCGAACTGGTGGGCACATCGGCTGCCAGCAGCGGGGCTTCGGTTGCCAAACGTTCCGCAATGCCGTTGAAAATGTTTTTCACCCCGTCGGGACCGACAGTGGCGGCAATTTCTTCGATGAGCAAATCGGTCAGTTGCAGATATTGCTGGGGATATAATTTTCGGGCTTTGGGAGTCAACCCGTAAACTTGAATGGGGCGTCCG
>JALVZI010000008.1:0-1163 GCA_027022125.1 Anaerolineae bacterium
ATTCCGGATATTTCCCTGCGGGAAATTCCGGAATGACATTAAAAATCCGTGAAATTTGTGGAAATTCGTGGCTGAAATTCAGTCACACAAAAAGTTTCAACCAGTTCATTTTTATTTCGGTAGAGACGCCCAAATTGGGCGTCTCTACCGAGTTTCCCCACAGGGCAGCCACAAGGGCTGTCCCAACCATAAATAGATTTTCACATGGAATCTTTACGCATCTGGCGCAAATTCGATTTTTGGCTGCTGCTGGTGGTGCTGTTGCTCATCACCTATGGCATCGCGATGATTTACAGCGCCACTCAAAACACAGAAGACCTGCAACTGCTGTGGCGAACGCAACTCATCCGCGCCGGTATCGGCGTGGGGGCAATGCTGCTGCTGGCGGCGGTGGATTATCGCTATTACCGCGAACTGCACCACCTGCTTTACATCGGGGTGGTGGTACTGCTGATACTGGTGCTAGTGGTCGGCGAGTTGACCGGCGGCACGCAGCGCTGGCTCGCCGGGGGCGCCATCCAACCCGGCGAAATCGCCAAACTGGTCATCATCATCGTGCTGGCGCAGTTTTTCGCCGCGCACGATGGCGAAATGGGGCAGGTGAAATTTCTCGCCCTTTCAATGCTCATCGTGCTGCTGCCCATGGCGCTCATCTTTTTGGAACCGGATTTGGGAACCAGTTTGATTATCGGCTTTATTTGGCTGGTGATGGCGCTGGTCGCCGGTATGCGATTTTTGCACACCGTGCTGCTGGCGGGCGCAGCGGTGCTCGCCAGCCCGATAGCATGGCTGGGGATGAAAGATTATATGCGCCAGCGCATCATTCTGTTTTTAGACCCCACCGGCAACCCCGACGACTATTATAATGTACAGCAGGCACTCATCAGCATCGGCTCGGGCGGATGGCTGGGCAAAGGATTCGGCAACGGCACGCAAAGCCAGTTGCGATTTTTGCGCGTGCGCCACACCGACTTCATCTTCTCTGTCATCGGCGAAGAATTGGGTATGCTCGGTGCTGTGCTGCTGATGCTGCTTTTCATCTTGCTGCTGTGGCGAATTTTGCACGTCGCCACCACCACCGATGACGCTTTCGGGCGCGGCATCTGCATCGGGGTGGCAACCGTCATTTTCGTGCAAGCCGCCATCAACATCGGCGTAAATTT
>JALVZI010000008.1:1173-5404 GCA_027022125.1 Anaerolineae bacterium
TACGGCGGCAGTTCGCTGGTAACATTTTTGCTGGCGCTGGGGCTGGTCGAAAGCGTCAATATGCACAAAAAACAGTTGGAATTCGATGCGTAACTATTTTTCTCGCCCGTATGGCATTTATGTCATCGCTGTGTGGGCACTGGTATTGGGTTTGCAAAATATCGCCCGGCTGATATATACTCTGACGGTCAGCACCGGCGTGCAACCGGCGGGATTGTACGCCTACCAATGGGCAAGCGTGGCGTTCAGCGTGGCATTTTTGGGCGCGACCGTCGGGCTGTGGCAGCGAAAAAACTGGGGGCGCTGGCTCTTTTTGGGTATCGTGCCGATTTTTTTCGTGGTGGCAACCATCGGCGTTTTTTCCGCCAATCCCGCCGACATTTCCACTGCCGCCCGCTGGGGACTCACCGCACGATACGCCGCTTCAATTGCGCTGCCGTGGGTCTATCTGAATCTGACATTCGTAAAAAACGCATTCATACCACCAAAGGATTTTTTCACTGATGACTGACAAACCTGCACGGGTGCGATATGCACCCAGTCCAACCGGATATTTTCACGTGGGCGGCGCGCGCACTGCCCTGTATGATTACCTGCTGGCGCGAAAAACCGGCGGCTCGTTCATCCTGCGCATCGAAGATACCGACCAAAAACGCTTCAACCCCGATTCCGTCGCCGACCTGCTGGACGGCTTGCGCTTTTTGGGGCTGGATTGGGATGAAGGCGTGGAAGTCGGCGGGGAATATGGTCCGTATGTGCAAACGGAACGGCTGGAAATTTACCAAAAGTACGCAAAACAACTGTTGGATGCCGGACACGTTTACCGCTGTTTCTGCACGCCGGAACGTCTGGCAAAAGTGAATGAGGAACGCCAAAAAGCCGGGCTGAACCCCGGATACGACCGTCACTGCCGCAATCTTTCACCGGAAGAATCGGAGGCGCGGGCGGCGGCGGGCGAACCATTCACCATCCGCATCAAAATTCCGCTCACGGGCAGCATCACCCTGCACGATGCCATTCGCGGCGACATCACCATCGAAAATGAAATCGTTAACGATGCGGTGCTGGTCAAGTCAAATGGCATTCCCACCTACCATTTCGCGGTGGTGGTGGATGACCATCTGATGGAAATTACCCACGTGTTGCGCGGCGAAGAATGGGTCAGCAGTTTCCCCATTCATCTGCATTTGTACGATTTTCTCGGCTGGGAACCGCCCGTTTTCGCCCATTTGCCCGTCATTTTGAACCCCGCCGGAAAGGGCAAAATGAGCAAACGTGAAACTCGCGCTCCCGATGGCACGGTTTATCCGGTGTTCGTCCATACCTTTAAAGAACTCGGCTACCTGCCCGAAGCGCTGTTCAACTATTTGGCGCTGGTCGGCTGGAGTTATGACGACAAAACCGAAATTATGACCCGCGAAGAAATTATCGAGCGGTTCAGTCTGGAGCGGGTCAACTCGTCGCCCGCCGCGTGGGATTACGATAAACTCAACCATTTCAACGGTATGTATATCCGCAATTTGAGCGTGCCGGATTTGACCGACCGCCTGCTGCCCTTTCTGGAAAAAGCGGGCATTCACGCCGACCGCGAAACTATGCTGAAAATCACCCCGCTCATTCAAGAGCGGCTGACAATTTTGTCGGAAGCCGCGGCGAAAGTGGATTTCTTTTTTATGGACGAACTGCCCGATTTCGACCCGGCACTGCTCGTACCAAAAAAGTTGACCATGGCAGACGTGCCCGCCATTCTGCAAAAGGCGCATACCGTGCTGGCAGAAGCGGAGTTCACCCACGACGGGCTGGAAAAGGCGCTCAAAGCCGCCGCCGCCGAAATGGGGCTCAAAGCGGGGCAATTCTACCAGCCCATCCGCGTGGCAACCTGCGGCAGAAAAGTCGCCCCGCCGCTGTACGGCACGCTCGAAGTGCTGGGCAGAGAAACCGTGCTGCGCCGGATTGAGCAGGCTCAATTGAGATTGGAGATTGGAGATTAGAGATTGGTGATGCGTATTTCGTATTGCGTGATGCGTGAAACGTGAGACGTGATGCGTGAAATATGACTTTGGACTTGAAACTTGAAACTTGAAACCCGGAACAACCCTATGACCCATGTAAACCCGAACGAAAAAGAAACAATCGAAACCGGCTCGAATTTCATCAAAAAAATCATTGATGAGCACAACCGCACCGGACGTTTCGGCGGGAAGGTTATCACCCGTTTCCCCCCCGAACCGAACGGCTATCTGCACATCGGGCACGCCAAATCCATCTGCCTCAATTTCGGGCTGGCGCAGGAATACGGCGGCAAAACCAACCTGCGCTTCGATGACACCAACCCCGTCAAAGAGGAAGATGAATATGTCGAAGCCATCAAAGAAGACATCCACTGGCTCGGTTTTGAACCGGACAATGAATTTTACGCCTCCGATTATTTTGAAAAACTGTATGAGTTCGCCGTTAAACTCATCAAAAAAGGAAAGGCGTATGTGGATGACCTGAGTGCCGATGAAATTCGTGCCTATCGCGGCACGCTCACCGAACCGGGCAAAAACAGCCCGTATCGCAACCGCTCGGTGGAAGAGAATCTCGACCTGTTTGCCCGTATGCGCGACGGGGAATTTCCCAACGGGGCAAAAGTGCTGCGCGCCAAAATTGATATGGCATCGCCCAACCTGAACCTGCGCGACCCGGTGATGTACCGCATTCTGCACGCGCACCATCATCGCACCGGCGACCAATGGTGCATCTACCCGATGTACGATTTTGCGCACGGGCAATCGGATTCCATCGAAGGCATCACCCATTCCATCTGCACGCTGGAATTTGAAGACCACCGTCCGCTGTACGACTGGTTTTTGGATGAGTTGGAAATTCATCATCCGCAGCAAATTGAATTTGCCCGCCTGAACCTGACCTATACCCTGATGAGCAAACGCAAACTGCTGAAACTGGTGCAAGAAGGGTACGTGCGCGGCTGGGACGACCCCCGTATGCCGACTCTCGCTGGGCTGCGGCGGCGCGGGTACACCCCCGAAGCCATCCGCGATTTTGCCGAGCGCGTCGGTGTGGCGAAAAAAGATAGCACGGTTGACATCGCTCTGCTGGAACACTGTTTGCGCGACGATTTGAACAAACGCTCCCCGCGGGTGATGGCGGTACTGCGCCCGCTGAAACTGGTCATCGACAACTACCCCGAAGGGCAGGTGGAAATGCTCGACGCAGTGAACAACCCGGAAGACGAAAGCGCCGGCACGCGGCAAGTGCCGTTCAGCCGGGAATTGTTCATCGAGCAGACCGATTTCGTGGAAGTGCCGCCCAACCGAAAGTATTTTCGGCTGGCGCCGGGAAAAGAAGTGCGACTGAAACACGCCTATTATGTCACCTGCACTGATGTGGTCAAAGATGCAGCGGGTAATGTGGTGGAAGTTCACTGCACATACGACCCCGCCTCGCGCGGCGGCTGGACGAACGACGGGCGAAAAGTGAAAGGTACGCTGCATTGGGTTTCGGCGGCACACGCCATTCCCGCCGAAGTGCGGCTGTATGACCACCTTTTCTCCAGCCCCACGCCGGAAATCGCGCCGGAGGGCAAAGATTTCACCGCTAATCTGAACCCAAACTCACTGGAAGTGCTGGAAAACTGCATGGTCGAGCCATCACTGGCAAATGCCACACCCGGCACACGCTATCAATTTTTGCGGCACGGCTATTTTGTGGTCGACCCCGACACCGAAAACGGCAAATTGGTTTTCAACCGCACCGTTTCACTGAAAGACACGTGGGCAAAAATCCAGCGGAAAAAATAACGCGCCGCGTCACCCCGCGTCTATTTTTCTGTGCGGGGTGCACCAAAGTTCGGCAATTATTTGGTGAGGGTAAACAAAATTTCGGGCAAATTTTTGTGAAAATTGACACGTTGAATTTGACAACCGGAAAAAACGGATTATAATAGCACCCGTCATTAAATGACATCCAAAAAATTGAACACCTCCTAATCCCCCCCGAGAACTGCATTAAGACCATAGGGTAGTCAAAGTTCTCGGCGACTCGCAACACAGGTAAAGGGTCGGGTTTTTGTCCGCTCAAACGTAACAGGTGTAAGTCCTGTAGCCTCTTAAATGCGTGTCGGAACCCTCGCACTTATTCCCCGCCCGACACTTTACCTTGAAAGCCGCTGGTTTCAGCGGCTTTTTTCTTTTCGAACTTGTTGAAACTTTTTGTGTGCTTGAAATTC
>JALVZI010000009.1 GCA_027022125.1 Anaerolineae bacterium
CATTCGAGTGATGAATACCGATGAAGGCATCAGTTTTCCCGAAACGCCCCATCTTTTTATGGAATTCAACGGGGTGAATGACGATGCACTGGCGCAAACGCTGGCGCTGGCAGAAGAAATCTGCCGCGAAAACGCCGCCGAAACCTACCAATCCGGCATCGGACGCGCCGCCCGCGCCAAATTGTGGGAGGCTCGCCACCGCATTTTTGAAGTGCACGTGCGCTATTTCGCCGGGCAGGATTTTTTTGTCGCCGATGCCGCCGTGCCCATTTCTAACTATCCCGCGCTGGCTGCCGCCGCCGAAGAATGGTTATCGGAATTGAAAATTGATGGCAGTGTGTTGGGGCATGCCGGCGACGGTAATTTGCACGTGCTGGGTTTTTATCCCCCCGATGATGCCGAAAAACGGGAAAAAGCCCGCCAACTGAACCAACGGCTGGTGGAACTGGCGCTGAAACTCGATGGCACATCCACCGGCGAGCACGGGGTGGGGATGGGCAAGCGAAAATATATGGTCAAAGAGCACGGCGCGGCGGCAATCGGGGTGATGCGCCAACTGAAAAACCTGCTCGACCCGAATGGCATTCTCAATCCGGGGAAGGTGCTCGATGATTGAGCCGCCATATTTCGCCGTGATTTTCTCATCTCACCGCACCGATGCCGATGCCGCCGGATATGCCGCCACCGCCGTGCAGATGGAGGCGTTAGCGCGCCGTCAACCCGGTTTTCTCGGCGTGGAATCGGTGCGCGGGGCGGACGGGTTCGGCATTACCGTGTCATACTGGCGGGATGAGGCTTCCATCCGCCGATGGAAAATGCAGGTTGACCATCAACTGGCGCAGCAGCAGGGTCGGCAGGTGTGGTATGAGCGGTATGAAGTCAAGGTAGCAAAAGTGGCGCGCGGTTATGGGTTTAAAAAAGATGCTGGCTGAACGAATCTGTTGGAATTTTTTGAGTGACTGAAATTCAGCCACAAATTTTCACAAATTTTCACAGATTTTAAATGTCATTCCTAGGGCGTGTTGACATTTTGTTTTCAGCGGGAAAAACGCCCTTCGATACGCCCTGCGGGCTACTCAGGGAACTAAATGAAACTTTTGAAAAGTGTGTCAAAATTACAAAAATCATCGGTAATTTTTATGATGTCATTCCCGCGAAAGCGGGAATCCACGGTGTTTCACTATGGATTCCGGATATTTCCCTGCGGGAAATTCCGGAATGACATTAAAAATCCGTGAAATTTGTGGAAATTCGTGGCTGAAATTCAGTCACACAAAAAGTTTCAACCAGTTCAGGATGAAAAATCGGCAAATGTCAACAGAACCTAGTCACTGGACCTTTTGAAAAGTTAAAAAATAGAACACGGATTGTACAGATTATGCGGATTTTCACCGATTTTTTTGAAATATATCTGCGTAAATCTGTAACATCTGTGTTATCTGTGTTCCTATTGTAAAAACTGTCCGGTAGCTAGATGTCATTCCGGAATTTCCTGCAGGGAAATGTTCGGAATCCATAGCGAAACATCGTGGAT
>JALVZI010000010.1 GCA_027022125.1 Anaerolineae bacterium
CACACTCACCGCCAGCACGCTCATTTTCCCCGGTTTGGCGATAATGCGCTGTGCCACCTCTTTTTGGATGGTCAGCACGGTGCGGCGCGGCGGGTACTCTGCTTCCAGCAAATGGCGAATGATGCCCGATGTGATGTAATACGGCACATTTGCCACCACCACATAATCGTCGCCGGGCGAAAAATCGGGCAGATTGTCTGCCAGCACGGCGGCGGGTTCCACCGACAGAATATCCGCCTGCACCAGCCGAAAATTCGGCGCGGAAATTTCCGCGCGCAGCACGCGCACCATATCCGCGTCCACCTCCACCGACACCACCGCGCGGGCGGCTGCGGTGAGCGGCACGGTCAGCGCGCCCAGTCCGGGTCCGATTTCCAGCACGGTATCGGCGGGAGTCAGGTCGGCAGCGGCGATGATTTTCCGCAGATGGTTGGGGTCGGTCAGAAAATTTTGCCCCAGCCCTTTTTTCGGGCGCAAATTATATTTTTGCAGTAAATTGGTCATTCGCCATTCGCTATTCGAAAACTCACCATTCGCTATTCGAAAAATTCGTCACTCAACTCAGCGTTCCTGCGGAAATTGCGGCAGCACATACCGAATTTTATCCCAGCGCGGGATGGGCGTTTCCACATACACATCCACCCAAGTGTACCACAGCGGCGGACTGTCTTCATCAAAACCCAAATCGATATGCTTGCCCTTGATGGCGCCGCCGGTATCGCCGGCGACGGCTTCGCCATAACCGGGCACATACACTTTCGACCACAGTGGCACAACACTGGGGTCAACCGCCACCACCCCGTACCCCGCCTGCAATCCGGTGCGGGTAATGCCATACGCGGGATGGTCTTTACTTTTGCCCGATGTCGCTGCAGAATATGAGGTTGCCAGCATACGGATTTTGCGCCAGTATTCAATTTCGCCATCGGGCGTTTGCAGCGTGCGCACGACGATATTTGTGCCATAGACGATAACTTTATCGGCGGGTTCCTGCGCCAGCCACGTCTCTTCCGTCTGCCGGAAAACCTCTTTCCCGTTTTCATACCGCACGCGGGTGCGGGTTTTGGTTATGCCCTGCTGCCCCGGCTGCCGAACTTCCTGCCGGTCAATTTCCAGATTGGGGTCGGGCATATAAATAACCTCAAAATCGGTGGTTTCCTGTTCAATTTCCAGCGATTCCGTCACTCGCACAATTTCGATGGTCTTTCCGGCGGGAAGGGGCGCATTTTCAGCGGGGCGGGTGTAATCCTGACCGACCAGCATCACCCCTTCCTGCGCCAACACTCCGCCGACGGTTGCGGCGCGGGTGCGGGTTTTGACGCGCTTGCCATCCACCGCAATTTCCACCGGCACCGACCGCTCGATGGTGATGGTGGTATCGGGGGCAAGTGGCGCGCTGAGCGGTGGGGTGATGGTGTCGCCTTCAAAAACGGGAACGTTTTGCGCGACCAGCACATCGCCGACGGTTTGAGCGGTGGTGAAAATGGTTTTCGCCCGACCGCCGTCATCAATAGTGACCGGCACAGCGCGGTGGAGCGTCAATTGCACGGGCTGGGGGCGCATGGCAGCGATGCGGGTGCTCAACGGGGCAAAACGTCCCGTTTCCGGCACGATGGTGGTCGGCAGGGGTTTGTCCGCCTGCCAGCGCGAACCATCCACAAAAATATCATCGGCGGGGGAAACGGCGACACCCCGCTCGGCGAAAATTTCGGCGGGGGTTTGGGCGTGTGTCAGCAGGTTGAGGGGCGTTTTGCCCGCGCCCACATCCAGCCGCACCGGACGTGCCAACGAAATTTCGATGGTGTGGTCGGCGGGCAGACCGCTGTTTCGCGCCAAATTCAAGCTATCCTGCGGCGCAAGCACGATGCCCGTTTGCGCCAGCACAGTATCAACCGTCAGACGGTGGGTTCGGGTGTGAAAGGGTTCGCCGTTAACGATGATGGTGACCGGTTGCGCGGTTTGGTTGTACCACAGCAACAGTGCCGCCAGCGCGATGACGGTCGCCAGCGCGGTGGCAATTCGCCCGGAAAAGGGAGGCTTGCGAATCGGTTGGATGGTTGCGCGTTCTTCTGTTATCTGCACGGAAAGTCCACAAAAAACACAAAAGCGGGTCAAAACTGACCCGCCCGTTGTGCAGTGATGATTGAGATGCCGGCAACCGAATAGCACCAGCCAGGTACCCCTGTGTCACCCGGAAGGAACCACTTATGGCTGCTACCTCTCGGTCCTGACCAGATTCGCGGGTTTCCGCCGCACAGGACCCACCCGATGCTACCCGGATACCGGCATCTCAATTGGTAAAAATGGCGGAGAGGGCGGGATTCGAACCCGCGAGGCTTTTACACCTACACGATTTCCAATCGTGCGCACTAGACCAACTATGCGACCTCTCCCGGACAATTCAAAATTAAAAATGCAAAATGTAAAATTGGATTTTCTCCACTTTTAATTTTACATTTTTAATTTTTCACTGCCTTTCAGCGGGAAGGGTGGGATTCGAACCCACGGTGGACGTAAACGCCCACAACGGTTTTCGAGACCGCCCCGTTCAACCACTCCGGCACCTTCCCCCAAAATCGACTGCCGATTATAGCATGGGGACGGGCTGCGGGCAAACTTTCTGTCCCATTCCCAACTACAACCGGCAGTAGCCCAATGTGTGTCAGATGACCCGTTACAGAACTATGCGGCTATTTTCCGATGGTTCAGCCACCAATCTACCAAAAAGAGCAGACCGGGGGCGGCAACCAGCAGCAGGTATGGTCCACGCGGTAGATTTCCGCGCAGCAACCACACGCCAATATAGAATGCCACCACAGATACAATTGTCACCAGCGCGCCGGGGAGTTCCGTTTTCCAAGCGATAATCATACCCGCCGCCACCCCAACGGGGAAAAACAGCATCAGCACGGCTTCAACAAAATTCGGCAGCGGCGCAGATGGAACCAGCAATTCACCGATAAACATCGTCAGCAAAAATACAATGCTCAACGCGCTCCAAATGCGGGCAACCCAGCATAACGGGGTCTGTCCTTGAAATTTTGCAGTCATCATATCACCTCCAATTTTTGATGACAGCGACGCGGACAGTAATGTTTTTCTATTTAAATTATACCACAAATCCGCGGTAATTTGGAGTCTTTTGCAGATCTGAATACTTACGTTCAGCAAATGACAGAGGACAAATGACCAACAGCAAAATTTATGCCAGCGAAATGAGGTAATCATCCACCGCCTGCGCCATCGAAAGATGCCCGGCAAGCACCGGTGTTTCGTAATGTTTGGTCCACACATACAATAGCGACCGCGCGCTGCGCAGTTCGGCGAGCATAACTTGCGTGAGGGGGCCACCTTCTTCCATAAAACCGGTCTGCCAAAAATCGTGCTCGGCTTGCTGCAGGTCATACGCCACCCGCCGAATCTCGGCGCGCCAGTTGCCGTCATCCCATGTGATGCGCCCATATGCCGCGCGGGTATCGCCGTCAAACGGCAGCCCCACCGACCCGACATTCACCACCAGCGTGCTGTCCACGCGACGGATGAGCGGTCGGTGGGTGTGACCCACGCAAAACACCGCGGCAGACGGCGCAATTTGGGTGCGCAGCGTGTCATCGCTGGTTTCGGGATAGATGCCATCGCGGTTGCCGCGCATCGAGGCGTGCACAATATACAGTTCGCTGCCGTCGGGCGCAGAAACGGTTTGCGAAAATGGCAACGCCTCCATTTCAGACAGTTCGGGGAAAAGTTTTTTCGCCGTCCAATAAACGGGGCGGAGAAAATCGTATTGGCGGGGATTGATGGGGGTACAGTGGGAATTTTGCAGTTGGCGAGCAAGTTTCGCCACAAATTCCTCGTGGTTCCCGCTGAGCGCCAGCCAGCCATCGTTTTCAACTTTTGCCTGCACAAAATCGAAACACTCTTTCGGGCGGGGACCGCGATTGACAATATCTCCGGCAACCACAATTTTATCGGCTTGCCAAGTTTCAATATCCGCCATCACAGCGTGCAACGCGACCAGATTTGCATGAATATCGGCAATTACGGCTACTTTCACTCTTTCTTCTCCCAAATAAAAACACCCGCCAAACGGTTCGGGCAGGTGTTTAGTATAGTTTCGGCAGGAATGACTGTCAAATTATGGCGAATGGTTCACACAAAAAGCCGCCAAATTACCGCCACCAGAAACGTCACGGCAAAACCCATCGCCACCGGTAACAGGGTGGCGGTGACCGTCCATTTTACACTGCCGGTTTCTTTATAGATGGTGTAAATGGTGGTGCTGCACGGATTGTGCAGCAAACTGAACAGCATCATATTCACCGCGGTGAGCAGCGTCCAGCCACCGGCTTGCAGCAACATCGCCGTATCACCCAGCGATTGCGTCTCGAAAAGGACGCCTCTGCCCGCGCCGCCGCTCCCCAGCACCAGTGTGGTGAGCATCAGTACGGTGGGAATGACAATTTCGTTGGCGGGAATGGCGACCACATACGCCAGCAGAATGATGCCGTTCAGCCCCACCAGCAGCCCCAACGGGTTCAGCCAGCCGATGAGATATTCGGCGATGGATGCGCCGCCAATGGTGATGTTACTGATGAGCCAAATGACCGCTCCGGCAGGCGCGGCAAACACCACCGCCCGCCACAGCACAATCAACGTGCGGTCGATGATGGAGGTGTAAATGGTCTGCCAAACACGCGGGGGTCGATATGGCGGCAATTCCAAACTGAAAGTAGACACTTCGCCTTTGAGGATAGAACGCGATAACCCCCACGACACGGCAAAACTGAAAAAGACCCCCAGCAGGGCGATACCCACCACTGCCAGCGCAGAAATCAGCCCCGCCCAGTGCGCCGAAACCAGCCCGCCGATGAAAATGGTGGCGATGAGAATTTGGGTGGGCCAGCGCCCGTTGCACAGCGAAAAATTGTTGGTGATGATGGCAATCAACCGCTCGCGGGGGCTATCGATGATGCGGGTGGCAACCACCCCCGCCGCATTGCAGCCGAATCCCATCGACATGCTGAGTGCCTGTTTGCCATGTGCCCCCACTTTTTTGAAAATGTTGTCCAAATTGAATGCCACCCGCGGCAGGTAGCCAAAATCTTCCAGCAGGGTGAACAGCGGAAAGAAAATCGCCATGGGAGGCAACATCACACTGATGACCCACACGGTTGCCAGATAAACACCGTCTATCAGCAACCCGCTGAGCCACCACGGCAAGCCGATGCCCGCCGCCAGCGATTTCAGCAGCGGATGCCCGTTGTCTATCAGCAGCCATGCCAAAAATTGCGAGGGGTAATTCGCGCCGGAAATGGTTATCCAAAAAACGACCATCAATAACAGTAGCATCAGCGGGAAACCCCACACCCGGC
>JALVZI010000011.1 GCA_027022125.1 Anaerolineae bacterium
GTCACAAGGGGAGCAGCCTCCGAATGACAAAGACAATTTTCAGGTTACGGAACTTTAGGCGACTTCCAGTCGCAGGTTAAAGCCACCGGCTTCTAGCCGGTGGTAGTTTACTTCCGCCAGCGCTTCGCGCCCGTCTTTGCGCGGCATATTCAAATCCAGCAGAATGAGTCCCGGTCGGTGGGGTGCAGTTGGCGGCGAAAATTTTCCCCGTTGATACAGATAGTCCAGCAATTCTTCTCCGTCTTTGACAAAAAATATTGGATTCTCGAATTTACTTTCGCGTAATGCC
Organism: Anaerolineae bacterium; assembly: GCA_027022125.1. Taxonomy (GTDB): domain Bacteria; phylum Chloroflexota; class Anaerolineae; order 4572-78; family 4572-78; genus JANTHQ01. Next base: position 290 of record JALVZI010000011.1, read on the forward strand.
TCTTGCACCAGCAATCGGTCATCGGGGTCATCTTCTGCGATGAGAATGGCAGTTTCTGTTTTCATCATTCTTCCCATCCTTTTTGGCTATGATTGCAGTGCCAAACGCACTGCCCGCGCCAATTCAAACGGAGTAAATGGTTTTTGAATGAACGCGAGTCCGGGGTCTAAAATATGATGATGCACAATTACATTATCGGTATAACCTGACATGTACAGCACGTGTGTCTCCGGCGAGATTTTCTGAATGGCATCCGACAGCATCCGCCCGTTGATTCTTCCGGGGGTAACGACATCGGTCAGCAGCAGGTCAATCTTTTTTGTGGTGCGCGATAATTGGTCGAGTGCCTCGTTTCCGTCAGCGGCGACCAGCACGGTATAGCCCAGTTCAACCAGCAATTTTTCGGTCAGTTTTCGCACGGCGACTTCATCTTCCACCAGCAGGATGGTTTCTGTGCCTCGCAGCGACGGCAGTGTGACGGGTGCAGATTGTTCGGAAAAGTCAGGTTCGTCGGGCGTGTGTACCCGCGGAAAATAGATTTTAAAGGTTGTGCCCTGTGAGGGTTCGCTGTATACCCAAATGTGTCCGTTATTTTGTTTGACGATACCATGCACGGTTGCCAACCCCAGCCCGGTGCCTTTTCCCACTTCTTTGGTGGTAAAAAACGGTTCGAAAATATGCTCCATCACATCGGAGGGAATGCCGCTGCCGGTATCGCTGATTGCCAGCAGCACATACTCGCCGGGGGTTACTTCCGGGTGATGGAGAGAATATTCCTCATCGAGATATACATTTGCTGTTTCAAGTGTTAACTGTCCGCCGTTGGGCATTGCATCACGAGCATTAACGGCAAGGTTCATGATGATTTGCTCAACATGTCCGGGGTCGATTTTAACAAATCCTAACCCTTCAGAAAGAAACGTGTGCAGTTCCACATCTTCGCCGATGAGCCGTCGGAGCATTTTTTGGATACTGTTGACACTGTTATTTAGGTTCCATAACCGGGGTTGGATGATTTGTTGACGGCTGAAAGCCAGCAGTTGTCGCACCAAATCGGCGGCGCGGTTGGTTGCTTGTTTAATTTCGTTCAAATCGTGTAAAGCTTCGCTTTCAGCCGGGAGTTGCGGTTCTAGCAAACCGATGTATCCCATCATTGCAGTGAGCAAGTTGTTAAAGTCGTGCGCCACGCCGCCCGCCAAACGCCCAATCGCTTCCATTTTTTGCGATTGCCGCAACTGCTCGCTCAATTTTTTGCGCTCGGTAATATCGGTGACGATAGAGAGTGCGGCTTCTTGCCCTTGATAGACGATGGGCTGTCCGCTGGTTTCGCCGTAAATGATATTTCCGTCCAAACGGATGATTCGGGTTTCAATGAGCGAGGTGGGTTTTTTCTCGGCTTGTGATCTTCTAATCCGTTCGGCAATGCGTTCCCGGTCGTCGGGGTGAACAAAATCCAATAATGGCGCGTCTAGCATTTCTTCTAAAGATTTTGCCCCTACCAGTGCCAGCGCGGCGGGATTGGCGTATTTTATTTTGCCATCGACATGCACCACCACAGATTGCGGTAAAAATTCTATTAACTGCTGGTAACGGGTTTCGCTTTCTTCCAGCGTTTTGCGCATTTGGTTTTGTTCGGTAATATCGTAAATGTATCCCTGAATGGCTCTTTCACCCTGATAGAGCGTGGTTTGCCCCAAAATGAGGATGTCAATGACCGAACCGTCTTTACGCACCATTTTTCCTTCTTGAGCATTAACGACGGCATCATCGGCTTGCATCAGTTTGCCCAGTTGTAGTTTTGCGGTTTTTTGATAATCGGGATGAATAAACGGTGTTATCGGTTTGCCAATGAGTTCGTCAGGGGTGTAACCGAGCATTTTTGCCAGCGTGGGGTTGGCGTATGCAATTTTTTCGTTGCGCAGAATGACAATGCCCACCGGCGAATTGTCAATTAGGTTGCGATACCGCTCTTCGCTTTGGCGCAGAGCGGTTTCAGCAGCGTGTTGCTCGGTAATGTCTCTACCGATAACAATTAACCCCTTACGACTACCGTCATTGTTAAAAACAGGAAATTTAATAACATCATATATTTTGTCTTGTCCGGTGGGGGTAGGGATGATTTCCACGCTGCGTGACAAAGTGCCGGCTTGCCAGGCAATTTCATCTGATTCTTCGCAAGCCATAAAGGCATCGTAATAAAAAGGGCTATATTGTGCCAACTCTGAGTCTTTTTTACCCCGATAATCCACGTTCTCTAATTGAAAAAGTTGCAAATCGGCTTTGTTGGCTTCTAGCCAACGCCCTTCACCATCTTTCAAACAGATTATGTCAGGAGAAGAGTTGATGAGGGTGTATAACTGGTTTTGGGTTTCTTCAAATTTTTGTCGAACCAGTACCCGCGCGGTAATATCTTCAATGCTACCAATCAGCTGAACCGTTTTTCCAGAAGCATCGGTGATGGGGGTGGTGATACTGTGCACCCAGCGGATGCTGCCATCGGCGTGGATAATGCGGTATTCGGCATCACCAATTTCGCCCATTTGGTTTCGCCGAATCTTTTCTAAAACCCGTTCTCTGTCGTCTGGGTGTACAATTTCGAGCCAATGGGTATTTTTACGGAATTTTTCGGGGGGATAACCGGTGATGGACTCTGCGGCGCGAGATTGGAAGGTGAGCGTTTCATCACCGTTGTCGATGGCCGAACTCCAGATGAACAGCGGAACGGTATCGAGAAGGTTTGTCAGAAAATCATATCGGGTTTGCACCTTAGCGGTATTGATTTTTAGGTTGAGATATTGAAATGCAATAATTGCTCCGCTGATACCGCCAAAAATTATGGGGACAGTGTAACTTACGGGGGTAATCGGTGAACCGAGGAATAACTTCTGAACGGTGGCAAAAATAGCCAGTACGATTCCCCCGATAAAAAACCCGACCAATACTGTAAACACATACACCTTTATGTGTGATGGTGTTTTCATAAATGATTGTTCCTGTGAGATGTGTGTTTTGTTGCCATTATTATAACATACATTTTTAAAATAAAACAGCCCAAAATTGAAAAAATTGGGCTGTTTTTGGCGGTTAGTTGATGAGCGCGAGTGTTATTTCACCATCAGTGGGCGGTTGGCGGGCACGGCGAGCAAATCGTATTCCATCGCGCCGGTGACGAGCGCGGGCACAATTTCGCCCGGCGAAAGTTCCTGCTCGATGATGACATACCCGTCAACTTCGGGCGCATCGCGGTAACTGCGCGTGATGCTCACCCCGTCGCCGACTCCTTCCACCAGCACATCGAGCGTCTGCCCCACCAGCGATTGATTCCGCGCCAGCGAGATGGGTTGCTGCAGCGCCATCAGCCGTTCCCACCGCTCCGATTTGGTTTCATCATCAATCTGGTCGGGCAGGTTGAATGCGGGCGTCCCCGGTTCGGGCGAAAAAGTGAACGCCCCCACCCGGTCGAATTGCGCCGCGCTGATAAAATCGAGCAATCCCTGAAACTCGGTTTCGGTTTCGCCGGGGTAGCCCACGATGAATGTGGTGCGGAACACCGCACCGGGCATTTGCGCGCGGAACCGTTCAATCCAGCGCAGCACTTTTTCCACATTGTGCGGGCGATTCATCCGCCGCAGCGTGTCGGGGTGTCCGTGTTGCAGGGGCATATCAATATACGGCAAAATTTGCGGATGCGCCGCCATCACATCCAGCAGCCGGTCGCTGGCGTGTCCGGGATAGGCGTACATCAGCCGCAGCCAGCGCAGGTCGGGTGCTGCGCCGATAATGTCTGTCAGCAGCGACGGCAATCCGTCCTGCTCACCCCGGTCGCGCCCGTAGGCGGTGGTATCCTGCGCGATGATGATGATTTCTTGCACGCCGTTTTCCACCAGCCGCTGCGCCTCTTGCAGAATCAACTCGCGCGGGCGACTGCGATTCGGTCCTTTGAAACTCGGTATGGTGCAGAAAGCGCACGGGGCGGAACAACCATCGCTGATTTTCAGGTATGCGCTGGTTTGATTCAGACTCATCGTGCGCGGCAGGGCGATGGTATCCACCGGCGTGTCGCCCGTTTCGGGCAGATGGTAGAGCGGCGCGCGGCGCGTGCGGCGCGAATCGCGCAGTTTTCGGATGAACGGCACAATATCCGCCCATGCGCGCGTGCCGATAACGCCGTCCAGCCCGTCCACTTCGCGGGAAATCTGCTCGCCGAACCGCTGCGCCATACATCCCGCAGCGATGAGCAATTGCCCGCGCCGTTTGTTCGCCGCCAACTCTTGCAGCATACCGATGGATTCGTCTTTGGCGGCTTGCAGAAAACCGCAGGTGTTCACCAGCAGCACATCGGCGGCGGCGGGGTCATCGGTGGGGCGGTAGTTTGCGTCCAGCAGCAGGTCGCTCATCCCGTCGGAGTCCACCACATTTTTGGGACATCCCAGCGTGAGCAGGAAAAATTTCGGTTGGGTGTGTTTTGCTTTCTTTTTCATAACGGTTTATGCTTTCGTGATGCGTGATGCGTGATGCGTGATGCGTGATGCGTGAATCGCCCATTCGCCCATTCGCCCATTCGCCCATTCGCCCATTCGCCCATTCATAACATTGTACCGAAAGCGGCGGAAAGGACAAAACCCATGCGAACCCGAAAAATCCGTGCAATTTGGATACTGTTTTTGCTGCTGCTGACGGCGTGTGGCGCGGCGCAGACGGTTTCGCCCGCCGAGGCGCAATCGCGGGTGCGGGCGGCGTGGGGCGCAGACACGCACGGCGTGTGGGCGTTGCAGTGGCGGCAAATGCCGCTCGGCGGCTCGGTGGTGTTCGAGGCGTGGACGGCGGGGCGCGCGCGGCGATTCGAGATTCTGGAAGCGCCGACGCCGGCGCTGGTGGGACTGGTTTATGTGAATGACGGCTCGGCGGCGGTGATTTTCAACCGGCTGGAAGAGTCTGTGCCGCCGGTGCGCGGCAATGGTTCGCTGCCGTTTTCGCCCGTCACCGATGCGCTGGCGGCGGTTGACCGCCTGCTGGCGCAATCGCCGCAGACCGTCTCGGCGCGGGCGGAAGGGAGCATCACCCGCTATACC
>JALVZI010000012.1 GCA_027022125.1 Anaerolineae bacterium
GCCTTCCACCAGCGCCAAATCGAGCTCGGCTTTTTCCAGTTTGGTCAAAATGAGAGGCGTTGCCTCGCTGACCACCGAAATTTTCAGCGCGGGATGCTGGGTGTGAAATTGCCGAATCAGATTCGCCAAACTGCCCACCGTGAGACACGGCGAGCATCCGATGCGCAGATGCCCTTTCAGGTTGCCCGTCAGCGATGCCATCGCTTCATCGGCGCTGTGCACCAAATTGAGGATTTGGTCGGCGTGCCCCAGCAGCACCTCTCCCGCTTCGGTGAGCGAAATTTGTTTTCCCCGCCGGTGGAAAAGTTTGATGCCATAATGATTTTCCAGCGAGCGAATGTGCATGCTCACCGCCGGTTGTGTCAAATAAAGTTCCTCTGCCGCCTGCGTGAAACTCCCCGTTTTGTAAACGGCATAAAATACCTGCAACTGCTGTAACGAAACACTCATTTTTTACACCTCCCAAACCCCTGTGTTCGATTCAATATAAATAATACTTATCTTCACGATTAAAAACCCGCTATTGATTTTTTCCGGGTCAACTTCTATCATTCAGTATCAGTTGAAATACGGGCATTCAAACCTTTAATCCGCATATCTGCCACTTTACCCAAAAAGCGGAACAAAAAGTCAGCCCGATATTTTTACACAAAATCTACCCCATAAATCTTTTTTATTTTACCGAAACTTTTTGAAATGGCAACCATTATGCTCCATCGTTGGTGCGCACGAATTTTTTTACGGGAGGTGATATTTTAACAAAGAGTTGATGCAGTGAGGGAAGTTGTCAGGATTTTACGGGAATACAACTTTTTTGTGCAAGCCCGTAAATTCCACCAGTTGTTGAGAGATAAAAAGGAGAGGAGAATTAAAATATGAGTGCAAAAGTAACAGGAGCCATCCAATTTAAGAATGGTTATGCAAACATGGGCTGGTTGAAAAAACAATGGCCCTGGTGGACTGCCGGGTTGATGACCGGTATCGCCGAAGTGATAAATTTTTTGTTCCTGCCACTGGGAAACCCGCACCATAAATTTGTGGGCGTTACCAGCGGGATGGCACGTATGCTCGCCGGTGCGGAATCTACCGTTTTTGGCGGCAGTCTCATCGCCACCAAAGCAGATTACCAACCGGCTATTCAATGGGTCATCATCGGCGCGCTGCTTTCGGCGCTGGTGCTTGCATGGCTGGAAGGAGAATTTCGCGGTTGGGTGAAATATCCCAAGGCGATGCTGGTATCAACGGCGTTTGGCGCGTTTTTCTTCGCGTGGGGAACCCGTGTTGCCGGTGGTTGTACCCTGCACCACCTGCTGGGCGGGTTCGCTGCGATGAATGTAAAAAGTTGGGTGGTGATGCTCTTTGCCACCGTCGGCGCGTTGGGTGGATTCGCGCTGCTGCGCCAACTGAATCTGTCGCAGTATTTCCGCAGTCAGGATACCCAATGGTTCGCCGCGCAAGCCAAAGATTTCGGCTGGGCAGACGGGTTGGTTTATGATGAAGACAACCCGATGAGCAAATCGTGGCTATTCAAAGCGCTGGTAGCGTTTATGATTATTTTGGGCATTCTGTTCCTCTATAACGCGCTGTTCGGCAATAATTTTGCCGTGCAAGCCGGTTTTGCCGATAGTTTCGAGAAAACGAAAATTTTCAAATCAATGCTGAGCGCCCATAATCTGCCAAACATCATTATGCTGTTGATTGTCGGCGTGCTGCTGGGTGCATCGGTTGCCAAAACCGGTTTCGGCACCGAATGCGGATTAATCAACCCCGAATTGGGTTCTATCGCCGCCAAAGGCGAGCGCACGGGCGCGAACTTCCTGCGAATGCCATATTCCATCCGCACGGTGTTTGTATCGTACCAGCCGTTTGCCGCGTTGAGCCTGCACATTCTCATCATCGGCACGGTCATTTTCATCGCGTTTGCCTTTTTCGGCATTATGGAAGGGCATCACTGGGCAACCGAGGCTTTTGCCACCCAATTTGCGCAAGCCACCGGCATGGAATTCCACAATACCGGCGTTTCCATCCGCACGATGACTTCTCTGCCGATGGATATTTTCGGCGGGCTGCTGCTGGGGTTGGGCACATTCCTGATGATTGGCTGTGAGTTCCGCAATTACGGTCGAACCGGATTGCTGTACATCACCGGCTTGCTGATTTGGCCCTTCTTCTACGTGGGTTATCTGCCCTACACCCTCAACCGCGATTTCTGGGACGGGTTGATGGGCGGTATGCCGTACACGCCGACCACTTTTGTACCGGCGCTGCTCGCTCCCACCAGCCACGCTATGCAGGTGATAATTTATGCGGCTTACCTGCTGTTCTGGTTGGCGGCGTTCATCTGGGCGGTGAAAACCGGCGCGAAAAATATCGGTGTGGAACCGATGCAACTGCTGAAAATGAACTCGGAAGATATGTATCTGGCACGATTGGAAAAAATCAAAGCCGAAGGCGGGCTTGAAGAACTCGACGCCATCGAAAAAGAATTGTACGATATGGCACAAAAAGCATAATACCTGCCTCCCGTCTGCCGGGGCATTCATAGCATGGCGATGAGTGCCCCGGCAAAAAAAATCACACAGGAATTAAAAATGTCGCAAACCGCTATTCTGAAAAACAAAAAATGTTTGAGCCTTTTATCGAATGGATTGGCGCTGGGGATGTTTTACGCGCTGTTTGTGGTGGCTTCGCCGTGGCTGTCGCTTGATTTGCCGCCCATTGTGCTGACCCTTTACTGGGCGGTGGTAAAATTAACGTTGGGCATCGGATTGCTGTGCATATTCCAATCCACCCATTTGCCGAAAATCGCCTTCGCCGCCATTTTGATGCTGGTGAGCGCCGCGTTTTCGCCCTTCCCCGCCGACGGTTTTCTGACGCTGGCAGTTGAAGCGCTGGCATTAACCGGGTTGAGCCTGACCCTTTTCGACATCAGTCGCGCTTTTCCCGGCTTGAAATTGTCTGTGCCCGCCGGAGTCATATTTTTGGGCGTGATTTTCTCGATGCTCAACAACCCAATGATGCTTTCCATCGCCGGATTCGCATGGCTGTTCGGCTTTCTGTTTGCCAGCAACCAAGTTCGCATTTTAACGCGGGTGCGGTTAAAAGAAGAAAAAACCGCCGCGTAACCGCCGCGTGCCGCTATTGCGGTTCCAGCGCCCCGAAATACTGCCGCACATAATCTTTCATCCCCAGTGGGATGGCATCATTTTCCAGTGCGGCATTCGCCTGATTGCTATACTGCCGAAAGACCTCGCTGTACGGCACCGTCGCCGACCCCGCATCGCGGTTGGGGTTGCCCGGCACTTCGCCGACATCCACCCCGCCGCCGGGATTCTGCGGTTCCGGCACAACAAATTTCCCGCCCTCGCCGCCGATGTGCGCCGGGGCGAACACACTCTCATAATTTTCCAACCGGTTTTGGTTCGCGCCATTATCGGTGGGAATCACCCCGTTTGCCCCGTTTACTGAATATAGCCCGTCATTTCCCGCGCCCGGTTCGCCGCGCCCGCTGCCATTTCCACCGCCCGTGCCGTTCCCCTGATTTGCCCCCGCGCCGGCGCCGTTCCCCTGCTGACCGTTGCCGGTTCCCGCCTGCTGTTGATTGCCCCCCTGCCCTGCGCCCGATTGCTGCGCCAACGCCTGCTGTGCCTGTTGGATATTCGCCAGCGCCTGCGCGGCTTGCGCCGCCGCTTGTGCCTGCGCCCCCGCATCGGCGAGTTGTGCCGCCGCCTGCTGTAACGCCTGCTGCACCGATTGCGATTGCTCCCCGTTTGCCGCTTGCGATAGTGCGGACGCTGCCTGCTGCAAACTTTGCGCCAGTTCGCTATTGCCGGAATCTGCCGCCGCCTGCGCCGCCTGCGAAAGCGCATCTGCCAGCGATTTTGATTCCGGGTCGCCCGCAGATTCTCCCGCTTGCGCCAGCGCATCCGCCGCCTGCTGCGCGTCGCCGTTTTTCAGCGCGTCCGCCATCTGCTGCGCCGTTTCCGAATCCGATTGCGCCAGCGCGTTTGCCACCGATTCAAGGCTCTGTGCCGCCGGTTGGCGCGCATTTTCCACCTGCGCCAGCGATTCTTTCGCCGCCGACAGCGCCGCCATCGCTTCACCCGCCGAGTGGTCGGCGCGGGCGGCTTGCAATTTTTCAATCAATTCCGAAAGGGTATCGGTCAGCGGTTCAACCTGTGTCGCCAGCGCAGAGTCGGGTTGCGCCAGCAATTCCGTTTGCAATTGCTGCAATTCGGTTATTTGCGCGTCCAGCGTTTCATCCAACTGCCGGCGCTGCTGCAATACCGCATTTTGCGGATTGGGCAGCACCGCCAACGCCGCCACCGACAGCATCAGCGCCAGCATCACCCCGCCGACAGCGGACATTCGGCGCGGCGACGCGACCAGCGGCAGTGCGCGGCGCACATCGGCGCGGCGCAACCGTGTCAGCGCGTCGGTCAACTGCGCATCGCGCAGCATCGGTGCGGTGTCTAATTTTCCGGTCAGCAGTTCCCACGCGGTGGTCAGCCGTTCATCCAGCCCCAGCAGCGCATCGCCCGCGCGCGCCAAATAGCCCGGCGGCAGCGGGCGCAGCCACACCCACAGTTGCCCCATCGCCAGCAAAAACGCGGTCAGGCTCAAACCGATGAGCAACAGCGACAGCGACGGCAGCAGCGGGAAAAATCGCCCGGCGATGAGCAGCAGCGCAGTGATACCCAGCCCCGCGCCGAGCGTCATCCACCCCGCGCGGATGCTGTCGCGCAGTTGCCAGCGGCGTCGCAGAGGGGCTATCGATTGGAGAAAGGTTGATTGGTTGATTGGTGATTGGTGATTCGCCCGAAACAGGGCAGCCACTGATTGGAAAGTCATCGTTTCACTTTTAAATTTTGTAGCAACAGCACCTCAATTTCCGAAACTTTTGTGAGCTGTTTATCATTCGTCAAAAAAAACTGGCATTCGGCTACAATCGCCACAGCCAATTGTAGTGCGTCGGGAACCCGTAAATTATATTTTGCCCGCAAAATTGCTCCCTGTTCAGCAGATTCGGCAGTGATAGGCAATGTCTCAAAATTTTTGCTGTCAAGCAACAAATCACGATACTGCCGGTGTAAATCTACCGCGTTTCTTTGCAGCGGGTGAATCAGAATTTCTGTCAGTGTGATAACCGATGTTGCCCCTATAAGTTCTCCCTGCGCAATCCGATTGAAAATATCGGTCGTCACTTCATCATACAGTGGATTGGCTTCCACAAAGTGAACTGGTTGAAACTTTTTGTGTGACTGAATTTCAGCCACGAATTTCCACAAATTTCACGGATTTTTAATGTCATTCCGGAATTTCCCGCAGGGAAATATCCGGAATCCATAGTGAAACACCGT
>JALVZI010000013.1 GCA_027022125.1 Anaerolineae bacterium
GACGTTCCCACCGGTCTCTTTACTTTGAACTAAATGAAACTTTTGAAAAGTGTGTCAAAATTACAAAAATCATCGGTAATTTTTATGATGTCATTCCCGCGAAAGCGGGAATCCACGATGTTTCGCTATGGATTCCGGATATTTCCCTGCGGGAAATTCCGGAATGACATTGAACTAAATGAAACTTTTACCCTTCTCTCTCTTTTTTGCATCTAATTTTCACGAAATTCACAGATTTTATGCTTAAATTTGAGAAATTCGCGTTAATTTGATGCGGAAATCCGGTTAAACAAAGAGTTTCAATAAGTTTATTAAAAATCCGTGAAATTTGTGAAAATTCGTGGCTTAAATGCAGTTACACAAAAAGTTTCAACCAGTTTATAATGTTTGTTAGTTTTGCACCAGGATGCGTTCTCCCCCACAGAGAATGAAACGTCAACAGAATATATCACGTGCCGAAATGCGAAAATTTTAATCTAGCGCAACCAACAGCGGCGGCAGTGTTACCCGACCGACTTCTGTCGCGCCGTTGGCGGGGTCGTACAGAATGATGAGCGGGGTAAATGTGCCGGATGTGCCCGCGGGGAGTTGCAGGTCATACACATCGGCGATGGTTTCACCCGCGCGCCAACGCCCGGTGGGATAGGCAAAATGCACCGGCACGGCATCCACCACCGCAGCGACATTTCCCGCCGTGTCCAGCAACCGCGCCGACACCTTCAAATCCACCGGCGGCGATTGCACCGCCTGCCAGACCAGCGTCAACCGCACCGGAGCCGGTCGGCGGTGCGATGGCGGTTGGTTGACGGAATAGCCTGCCAGCAAAATTTCCGGCGTCAGCGCTGCGCCCACTGCCGCATCGAATTTTGGGGCGGGAATGGGCGCATCCGCCACCCGAATCAACGCACCCGCCGCCGAAAAATGCCACTTGGCGGGGCTGCTGGGCAGTTCGCGGGTCAGATACACTGTTTCGCCTGCTGCCAGCAGGTTTTCCACCGTGTCGCGCCGCGCGTCATCCCGGTCGGCGGCAATGGTGCGGATGTCGGGGCGCACGCCCTGCACTTCCTGAAAATAGCGCAGCAGCGTCATTTCCCCCAAAATACCGACCACCGTGCCATTCGGTGCGGGCTGTGCCAGCGCATCCAGCCCGAAATCGTGTACCGCCCAATCGTCTGCGCGGCTCACATCCACCGCTGCTCCGCGCCACAGCAGTGCCATCGCCAACACAATAGCAACCACAATTTGTAGGGGCGACTCGCGAGTCGCCCCTACGCCCGTTTTGGGGAACAGCCTGAAAATCTCTCCCAACCCGACACCCGCCCACAGCGCCAAAATCAAAAAAACGGGGATGAAAAAAACCTCAATATCGGCAACGGTGTATTTCAGATTGAATGCCAAAAACGTGCCGAAAACAATGCCCGTCAATGCCAGCGTGCGCCATTTTTTGCGCCACACCAGCACGGCGATGCCGACCGCCGCCAGCGCCAGCCCCCACCAGCCGAGTTCGGTTTGCAGCAGCGCGGCA
>JALVZI010000014.1 GCA_027022125.1 Anaerolineae bacterium
CGGCTTGCGGGTGCGCCGCCGGGTCTATCAATTGCGGAAAGGCTATCGCCGCGTTGCGGGTGATATATTCGGCGGGCGTACCCGGTTTTTTCAGCACGATGGGCGGCTCGGCACGCCAGATGATGGTCAGATATTGCAGCGCAATCCATTCATCAAACGACGGGGAAATTTCCACCCCCGCCGACGGCACATCCGCCAGCACCGCCCAGCCCGCATCGAGCGCGGTATCGGCGGCGGTATTGTGCCGGTGAACGAGCAATTCTTCCACCGAGCGCACCGCGCGCCAGCCGATGAGCGCCACCAGCAGCGCGGCAATCGCCCACTGTGCCGCCGTGCGCCAGCGCCGAATCGCCGCCGCCAGCAGTGCCCCGAAACCGAGCACAATCAGCGGGTACAGCGGCAAAATTACCTGAAACCAATTTCCGAACCGGTAGGCGGTGGTGAAAAACAGGTAAATGACCAGCGTACCGTAAAAGAAAATCGCCTTTCGTTTGCCCAGCAGCAGCCAGCCCGCCAGCCCGCCGAGCAGCACCAGCCATGTCAGTTCCTGCCACACCAGCGCGGGATATTCCGCCGTGATGAGCCGGTGCAGGGTCAACCCCGGCGCCAGTTCATCCCGCCCCTGCTGCGTGCTGACAAATTGCCAAAACCACTGCGCGGCAGATGCCCAATTGCCCGCGCCGCGCCATTCGGGGTGCTGCGCCCCGCGAATATACACAAACGCATAACTTGCTACCGGTAGCAATCCGGCGGCAACCGTTTGCAGAATCAGTTTCGGGCGGCGAAAAATGTCGGGGCGGCGGGTGAAAATTAGATACAGCAGCGGCGGCAGAATGAACAGTGTGGTCAGCATGTTCGCCAGCATGGTGCCGCTGATGAACGCCATCGCCAGCAGACGGCGGTCGGTGGGCGAGTTTTCCCATTCAAAAGCGAACCAAACCAGCAACAGCGTTTGAAAAATCGCGGAAGAATACTGCTCGGTGGTGACACTGTAATACCAGAAAAAATAGGTCACGGCGTAAAAAAGCGTCAATCCGGCAGCGAGCCAATCCGCACCGCAAACCTCTTTTCGGCGCAGCAAATGATACAGCACCCACAGCGACGCCAGTCCCCAAATGGTAGAATAGAGCGACAGCACCTGAATCGGATTGAACAGCCAGCCCAACAGCGGGCGCGCCGTGTGAAACCACAGCCAGCCGAGCATCACATACAGCGGATAGCCGGGCGCATTGCTGAACCGCGCCTGCACCTGCGCATACTGGTGGGTGATGAGGTCGCCGCCGGTCAGTTCATCGGGGCGCAACCCCCGGTCGAGCGTGGCAATATATATCGCGCCGGTGAGCAAAATCAGCAGCAGGGGGATTTTATTTTTCCGCAAAAAAAGCGCAATGGTTTTCATACCGAGTATCTATTCAGGATACACACCCCCTCCCTAGCCCTCCCCCTTTGAGGGGGAGGGAATTTTCCCCCCTCCCTTTCAGGGAGGGGGCAGGGGGAGGGTGAAAATCCGGTCAGACAAATAG
>JALVZI010000015.1 GCA_027022125.1 Anaerolineae bacterium
CCGGCAATCGCTCGCCGGTTTTGGGGTTGTACAGCCCGATGCGAACGGCGTATTTTCCGGCGGGCAATTTCGCCAGCGAAACCGTGTGCGGGTCGAAAATGGTTTCGCCCGCCGCCCAAAATCGGGTGGGATACAGCCCGCCCAGCGGCGGCGAATCATTTTGTGCCACCACCGTCCCCGCCGCATCCAGCACATGCACGAACACCGTAAAATCGGCGGCGGGGGTTGCCGCTGCCGCCCAAAAGAGTTGCAATTGCAGCGAATCATCTTTCGGCAAAACGGTATATCCCGCCAACCGAATCGCATCGCCGAAACGGAAGTCGGCGGAATGGGCGGGGTCGGCGGGGGGCAGCGAGACCGCCGGTTGCCCGCCGACTTTCACCATACCGAGCCGCACGCTATTTTGCGGCAGAAATTTCCCGTTTTCCACCAGCGATAGCGGCTGTGCAGTGGCATTTCCCGCCGGATAGAGTCCCACATCCAGCCAATAAATACCGGGTGGTGCATCCGGTCGGACAGGCACGGGGTATGTGTCTGCCACAAATTCTCCCTTTTGCCATAAAATGGTGCGGTAGAAACTTTTTGGGATGCGGTCGCGCCCACCGAACTGCATTTGCGTTTCCGCATTCAACAGATGATTGAACACGGCATAATCGGCGGCGGTTTCCGCCAAAGATTGCCACACCAGCGTCACGTCAAACGACTCACCGGGCTGAACCGTTGCCCGGTCGGGAAAATCATACCCCACCAGCCGAAAAAGGTCGGCGAAATTGGCGTTCAGCGGATGCGCCACCGACGGCGGCGCAGTGAGCCGCCGATTCGTTTGGACGGTCAATAGTGCAGGGATGGATTGCTGGCTGCCGTCTGCCGCCACAATCCGCCCGGCATATTCCCCTGCCGCCCATGTCCAATCCACCCAAAACAGAGCGATGGTATCGGTTTTCCCGCCGAAAGTTATCTGCGGCGGAATTTCATCCCCATTTGGATTGCGCAGCGAAATTTTTGCACCGGATTCCGCCGCTCGCACGGCGATAGTACTGCGAAAACGGTACGGCGCAGTCACAGGCAGACGGTCGCCGCGGGGCAGCAGAGTTGTACCGCTCGAAACCGTCTGCGGGGAAAATGGCGGCACGGGGAATGAAACGGCGGCAATCTCCGCGCCGGCGGGGGTCAGTGCCGCCACCCGCGCCGATACCGCCGTGCCGTCAGCGCGCAGCGGAACCCACACCGTATCGAAAATGGTGTCGCCCGTTTCCCATGCCCGGACGGGATACCGCCCATTCACCGGCATTCCCCGCCATTCCCCCACCGAATTTCCGCCGCTATCAAACAGGGTGATGCGAGTGAAAAAATCCGCATCCGCCGGATTTTCGGCGTGCCAGCGCAGGGTAATGGGATATGCGGTGATATTCGGCTGCGGCGGGGGAAAATCTACCCCGACCAGCATCTGCCCGGCGACGGGTTCATTCAGCGATAGCGCCGGCGGCGGAAAATCGGCGGTGGTTCGCACGGGCAGCGGCGGAATGTTTGCCAGCGTCATTTGGGGAAAATCGAATGCGGCATATTCCACCGCAAAAAATGCGACCACCGCCCCCACCGCGAGCATCTGCCGCAGAGACGGGGCAACTTTCTGCCTGCCGCCCAACGCCAGCACACCCAGCGCCACCAGCGAGAAAATCGCGGGGAAAAGAATATGCCGCCCCTGCGCCGTTTCGGCGGTATTTTGGGTGAGCACATACCGCAGCAACGGCAACGGCACAAAGAGCAGCAGATGCCAGGTGGCAAAAATGGTCATTCGGCGGGGAATGCGGCGGCGGGCAAATTGCCACAGCAGCCATCCGGCGGCAACCAGCGAGAGTATTGCCGGGGGCAGCCACCAGCCAAGCGGCATATTTATATTGCTATTTTTCTCTTCGGCAAACCAAAATGTTATGAAAAAGTATCGCAGCCAATGGATCCAATCAAGAGACGAGAGACTCAATTGCCCCACAGAGCCTCCCATACCCAACGAAGCTGCCATTTTATGTGATGAAATGTCATTTCCACCAAGCAAAAATGGCGCGAGCGACCCTTTCAGCCAGCCCAACGATTCGATTTGGTTGAAATGATACACCACAAAAGCGAACCACCAGCCCGCGCCCGCCACCGCGCCACCGAGATACGCGATAATCTGTCGCGCCGTCGGTTTTCGGCGAGCGAGCAGCCACAGTAGCCCCACATCCAGCGACAGAAAGAGCGCGCTGTATTTCGCCGTGAGCGCCAATCCGGCAATCGCGCCCAATGCGGCATATCGCCGCCACCCGCCGCGCCGATGAAATATCGGCAACAGTAAATTTAAATACAGCAGCACCAAAAATGCCAGCAGGGTATCTTCATTCAACACGGCGCTCATTTGCAAATAGCGCGGTATTGCCGCCACCAGCGCCGTGCCGAACAGCGCCCATGCCGCTGAAAATTCTTTTTCCAGCAGCCGGTACAGCAGCAATAGCGTCAACACGCCCCACAACAGCGACAAAAATCTCGCGGCGTGCCAACTGCGCACAACGCCGGTATATGGCGGCAATTCGTCATCGGTGTGCAGAATGTTGTATGGCGGATAGCCGTCGGCGGAGAGCAAACGGCGGGGGTTTTCTCCAATCAGTTTCAGCGATTGCACACCGTCATTTTCTGCCGCTCGTGCAATCATCGCCCCCATTATTTGATAGAGGGGGGGCCAGTCAGAACGGTATCCGGCAGTCATTCGTTCAGATTGCGAGCGCGGCAAATGCCCAGTCTGCGCGATGTATTGAATATATTGAAAGTGCGCCGGTTCGTCCGGTGCTTCACCCAACGGGATGGATAAACTCAAATGCGTGGCAATCAGCACATACACGGCGAGAATGCCCGCCAAAATGATGCGGTTTCGGTTGGGGAAAAATCGGGATGTCAATGGCGTCTCCCATAAAAATGGCGCTGATGGTTTATAACCCATCAACGCCATTTGGGCAAAAAATTCGCCGTTACGGTTCGATGATTTCTCTGCCGCCGAGATACGGGCGCAACACTTTCGGCACAATGATGCTGCCATCGGGCTGCTGGTAATTTTCCATCACGGCAATCATCACCCGCCCGGGAGGCAGCCCCGAGCCGTTCAGTGTGTGAACGAACTCCGGTTTGCCGCCATCTTTTCGCCGGAAGCGAGCGTTTACCCGCCGTGCCTGAAAATCGGTCACATTGCTGACCGAACTGATTTCCATCCATTCGCCGCTGCCGGGACTCCATGCTTCCAAATCGAATTTCATCGCGGCGGCAAAACCGAGGTCGCCGGTACACATTTGCACCACCCGATACGGGATTTCCAGCCGCTGCACCAAATCTTCGGCATGGCTGACGATTTCATCCAGCGCGGCGTAACTGGTTTCGGGGGTGGTATATTGATACATTTCCACCTTTTCAAACTGATGCACCCGTTTGATGCCGCGCACATCGCGCCCCGCGCTGAATTTTTCGCGGCGGAAGCAGGGAGTATGCGCCACAAATTTCAGGGGCAGGTCGGCTTCGTTTAAAATTTCATCGGCGAACATGTTGGTCAGCGGCACTTCTGCCGTGCCGATAAACCAGTAATCTTCTTCCGCATCATAATACATATTATCGCGGAATTTGGGCAGATGCGCCGCGCCGACCATCGCTTTTTCGCGCACCATGAACGGCGGATAGATTTCGGTATAGCCGTGTTCATTCACGCCGACATCCAAAAACCAGTTTGCCAGCGCGCGGTGCAGCGCCGCGCCCGCCCCGCGGAACATATAAAAACGTGTGCCGCTCATTTTCACGCCGCGCTCAAAATCGATGACGCCCAGTTTTTCCGCCAACTCCCAGTGGGGCAGCGGCTCAAAATCAAACTGCGGCACATCGGTTTCGCCGCGGGGATACCACGTGCGCACCACCACGTTATGGTCTTCATCGGGACCGACGGGCACGCTGGGATGCGGCATGTTCGGTACCCACAGTTGTTTTTCGTGCAGATCTTTTTCCACCTGCGACAGTTGCTCATTGAGCGCACTGATTTTGTTGCCGATTTCGCTCATGCGTTTTTTCTGCGCTTCGGCTTCTTCTTTTTTGCCTTCGCGCATCAACGCGCCGATGGCTTTCGAGCCGGTGTTCCGCTCGGCGCGCAGCGCTTCCACCGCTTTCAGCAGTTCGCGGCGGCGGCGGTCGAGTTCCAGAATTTCGTCAATCGGCGCATCGGTATTCAGCGCCTTTAATGCTTCTTTCACTTTTTCCGGGTTTTTGCGGATAAAATTCAGGTCAAGCATGGTTCCTCCGGGGAATGGTAGTTCAAGGTTCAAAGTTTTTTGTTCAAAGTTGAAATTCGCTATTCGTCATTCGCTATTCACAACAGTCCCACCGATTGCAGGGTTTCTTTTATTTTCTGCTGCTGTTCTGCCGACGGGGACAGTAATGGCGGGCGCGGCACACCTGCGGCATATCCCAGCAGGTTCATGGCGAATTTCAATCCGCCGATGGCATACGACCCACCGACCACCTCCCAAATGGGTTGCAGAAGGTTGTGCAATTCCTGCACTTCGATGAAATTTTGCGCCTGCGCGGCGCGGTACAGCGCGACACAAATTTCCGGCGCGGCGTTGGCGACCGCCAAAATGCCGCCCGAACCGCCAGAAATGAGCGCCTGCGCAAATGTGGGCAAATTGCCGCTGAACACAGCGAAATCGGCGGGCGTTTGCCGCACTGCCGCCGCGAAAAACTGGCTGTTGCCCGAACTGTCTTTCAGCCCCACAATGTTGGGATGCTCTGCCAGTGCCAGCACCGTTTCCAGCGCGATGGTCACGCCGGTGAATGCGGGCATATTGTACAGCAGAATCGGTATCGGGCTGGCATCTGCCACGGCGCGATAGTGCCGTTCCAGCACAGTGGGGGTCATCAGCGGGCGGTAAAATGACGGGGTGACCACCAGCGCCGCATCCGCACCGGCTTTTTCCGCCTGCACACACGCTTCGATGGTTTGGGCGGTGCTTTCGCGCCCGGTGCCGACCAGCAGTATCATGCCGTCCACCATAGTGGTTTTCACCATTTTTATCACCGCCAAACGCTCTTCATCGGTTAAAAACGGGCTTTCTCCCGTCGAACCGGCAACCAGATAGCCGTGCAAACCATATTGGTTCCAGCGGTGGATGTTTGCCCGCAGCGCATCCAAATTCAGTGTACCATCATCATCAAACGGGGTGATGACCGCCGGGAAAATACCTTCCAAATGTAATGTCATTTTCTCCTCCAAAAAACAAAAATCCTTCTGCCCATGAAAGGGCGAAGGATGTTCGCGGTGCCACCTTTCTTCTCCCGCC
>JALVZI010000016.1 GCA_027022125.1 Anaerolineae bacterium
CCACGGGACCCACCACCCCCGCCGTGTCGCAGGTGGGTGACGTGCCCGGCGGCGGCACATCGGGAAAAACGCAGCGCAGGCAGGGCGTTTCGCCGGGAATGATGGTTTGGCTCATGCCATAACCGCTCACCGCGCCGGTGTAAATCCACGGGATGCCGTGTTTCACGCAGGCATCATTCAGCAGATAGCGGGTTTCAAAATTATCGGAACCGTCCATCACCAGTGTTGCGCCGTCAATCAACTGCTCGATATTTTCGGCGGTCACATCGGCGACGATGCCGCGCACGGTGATTTCGGAATTGATGGCGCGCAATTTCCGCTCGGCGGCGATGGCTTTCGGCAGAGCAGCGCGCAAATCATTTTCATCGAACAGCATCTGCCGCTGCAAATTGTTCTGTTCGATGAAATCGCGGTCAACCACCACCAACTCGCCGATGCCGGCGCGCGCCAGATGGTTGGCGATGACCGTGCCGGTTGCGCCGCAGCCGATAACGACCACTTTTGCGGCGAGCAATTTTTCCTGCCCGGCGCGTCCGATGCCGTGGAAGATGGTTTGGCGGTGATAGCGCGCCAACGGGTCAGTCATGCGATACCTCCCGTTCATCTACGATTTCCAGCGGCAGAGGCACAAATCGGCGCGGAATGTCGGCGGCAATTTGCCACAAACCGGTGTTGAGCGGCTGCTTTTGGAAAACGGAGACAATCATATAAAAGAAGCCTTCCACTTCCGACAGCAAATCGGTTTGGGAGGGGATGGGCGTCCAATCGGGGTGGGAATGGTACAGCCCGATAACATCGAAACCGTCTTTTTCGGCAGCGCGGGTGGTTTTGACGAATTCCAGCGGATCCATCTCGAAACGGTCGTTGCGCTCGGTGTTGAGATTTGTGCCGCGCACCACTCGCCGCACCCAGCCGCCGTTTTCAGCCGTGCCCACCAAAAAGCCGAAACACTCACGGGGATATGTCTCGGCGGCGTGGGCGTAAATTTGTTTCAAAAGTTTATCGGTAATTTTCATATCGGGGATTTTAGTCCAAGTTGTTCAATGTTCAAAGTTCAATGTTCAAAGTTGCAGGGTAACAGAGTTGCAGGGTAGCAGGGTAGCAGGGTTGCATCACGCATCACGTTTCACGCATCACGCATCACGCATCACGCATCACGTTTCACGCGGCGCGACGCACGACCATAAACCCGTTTTCCAGCGAAAGGGTGGTGGTGTCGAAAGCGTGGTCGAGGGCTTGGGTGACATCGGCGATGATGTCGTCGGTGTCTTCGATGCCGACGGCGAAGCGCACCAGACTGTCTTTTATGCCGATGGCTTTTCGCTCGGCGGAGGAAAGTTCAAAATAACTGACCAGCGCCACCTGATTGACCAAACTTTCCACCCCGCCGAGACTTGGCGCGATGAGCGGAATTTCCAGCCGGTCGATGAATTCACCCGTGCCGGCGAAATCGGTATCGAGCACGAAACTGACCACCCCGCCGAAACCGTCCATCTGCGCGGCGGCGGTGGCGTGGT
>JALVZI010000017.1 GCA_027022125.1 Anaerolineae bacterium
CAACCGACCACCGGCGTGCCGGTTGCCGCTTCGATGGCGGTTTTCACCCCGCGAAAATGGTTTTCGGAGCCACAGCGATTGGCGACGAAACCCGCTATGCGCAATTTCGGGTCGAATTGCAGATAGCCCGCCGCCAGCGCCCCCGCCGAACGCGCCATCTTTCCGACATCCAGCACCAGCAATACCGGCGCGCCGACCATTTTCGCAATTTCGGCGGAACTGCCGCGCTCGTCGGTGTAATTTGCGCCGTCAAACAACCCCATCACCCCTTCGATGATAGCTGCGTCTGCATTTTGCGCCGCCCGGCGATACAGCGTGACGGCTTGCGCGGGGGGAACCATCCACGTATCGAAATTGCGGCAGGCGCGCCCCGCCGCCAATGAATGGTAGGTCGGGTCAATATAATCGGGACCGATTTTGAACGGTTGCACACGCAAACCACGCCGGGTCAGTGCGGCAATCAACCCCATCGTCAATGTGGTTTTCCCCACCCCCGATTGTGTTCCGGCAATCAGCAATTGGCGCGTCACGTTCTCCCCGCGTATTTTTTTATCACGGCTATTCCTCCACCGTCATATCAACATTCCACCAAATTTTTGAAAGTTCGGTTGCTTCCAGCACCGACGAATTTTGCAACAGTTGCGCCGGTGTGCCGGAAAAGGCGATTTTTCCCTTTTGCAGCACGATGACATATGTCGCCCAATAGCGCACCACCGACAAATCGTGCGTCGCCAGCAAAATGGTTGTGCCACGGTCATACAGCGTTTGCAGAATATCGAAAATATCCAGCCGCGCCCACGGGTCAATTGCCGACAGCAACTCATCTGCCAGCAACACTGATGGTTCCATCGCCAGCACGCCCGCCATTGCCACTCGCGCTTTTTCGCCACCGCTGAGGGCGTGCGTGGGGCGGTCAAGCAGATGTGTCACGCCGCACAACTCGGCGGCTTGCCGCACCCGCTCTTCGGTTTCGGCAGATGAAAACCCCAAATTTAACGGACCAAAACTGATGTCCTGCCCCACACTGGCGCTGAAAAGTTGGTCATCGGGATTTTGAAACACAATGCCGACCCGCCGCCGCAATTGTCGCAAATCGGCGCGGGCGTATGATAGCGGTTTGCCCCCAAATCGAATTTCGCCATACTGCGGGCGGAGCAATCCGTTGCAGTGCAGAAAAAAGGTTGATTTCCCCGACCCGTTGCGCCCCAGCACGGCGATTTTTTCGCCGGGTGGAATGGCAACCGTCAATCCGCACAGAGCGCAGTCTGACAGTCCATCATATCGAAATTGCACGTTTGAAAACTCGAAAGCAAATGTCATAACAATATCCGAATGCCCAGCATCGCCGTCACACCGATGATACCCCACACTGCCAGTACCGGATTCGGGCGGTATTGTGCGGGCAGCACCCGCAGTGTGCCCTCAAACCCGCGTGCGTCAAGCGCCAACTGCAAGCGCTTTCCTTTTTGGAACGTTTTTATGAACAGATTGCCGCCCAACAACGCCGCACTCTGCATTGAACGGCGAGCGGAGATGTACCCCAACCGGCACTGTTGAGCAGTGTACATTTGATTGAAATTGTCCAACAGCAAAAATGTGGCGCGGTAAACGGTGGCGGTAATATCAATCAGCGCATCCGGCACGTGCAGACGGCGCATCAACGCCACCAAATCGACCAGCGGAGTGGTGAGCGCCAAAAAGTTCATCGCCGCAGTAGCGCCGATAGCACGTGAAACGGTGTGTGCCGCCACAGACAGCCCGTTTGCCGTGCCGAAAACCCACAGCGCCCCGATGTGCCCGCGCCAAAGTGTCTCTGCGGAAGGCGGGGCAACAGATACCGTCACGGCGATACCCACTGTCGCCAGCGCGAGAAATGTGCTTTCGCCGAGTAAAATGCCGGCAAAAACACGCACGGGCACGCGCGCCACAGCAACCGCCAGCAGGCTCATCCACCCCAACGCAAACAGGCTTGCCGCGGGGGTATCCAGCACCAAACACAGCACCAGCACCGCCAGCGAAACCGCCGTTTTCAGTGCGGGGTCGGTGTGGCGCAGGCGGTTGCCATAGGCGAAACGGTCAATCAGCACGGTTTTTGCGCCCTTTCCAATAACCTGCCGCGTACCCGATTAACAAGCCGCCAGCAGTGGCTTGCAGCGCGAAAAGCGCACTCTCTGTTTCAGATTCGGGCGCCCACCAGTTGGTAATCCATTTGTAATTGTAATCCGGGGCAAGCGTTTCGATGGTTTCGGAGGCGAGGTCATCCGTGCCGCCAAAATCGGCGTTGCGGATGGTGAGCAATGGCATCGCTACCAAAATTAAAATCAAAACAGTGCCAATGATGTATATTTTTTTGCTGAATTTTTGGGGGTTGGGGGTATCGGTTGTCATTTTAAATGCTCTCCAATCCTAACTCTCTCAATTCGGTTTCGGCGTTATTTTGCAGGAAATTGAAAATCAGCACGATGAGAATCCCTTCGGCGATTGCCAGCGGCAATTGAGTCACGGCAAAAATTCCGGCGAAGGTGAGCCACGACCCCAAAACACCCGTTTGCGGATTGGGGAATGCCAGTGCCAATTGGGTAGAAGTGATAACATACGTCATCAAATCGGCAACAAAAGCCGTGAGAAACGCATTTGCCCACGCCGGCACGCGCCCTTTCAGCGGAAGCCACACCAGATAATATGCAATCAGCGGACCGCCGATAGCCATACTCACCGAGTTTGCCCCCAGTGTGGAAATACCGCCGTGCGCCAGCAACAATGCCTGAAAAATCAGGGCGATGGTTCCCAAAATTGTCACCACAAACGGTCCGAAAAGCATCACACCCAACCCGGTACCGGTGGGATGGCTGCTGGAACCGGTGACGCTGGGAATTTTCAGCGCGCTGAGGATGAAAATGAATCCCCCCGCCATCCCGAGCATCAATCGCTGTTCCGGTTTCTCTTTCAGAATCTTTCTGATTTGGATGAACCCAATCACCCAAAACGGAATAGCGACCGCCCACCAGAAAATTGCCCATCCCAGCGGTAGAAAACCTTCCATAATGTGCATTTGAGCGGGTTTCGCCCATACGGTTTGATTGGCAAACAGCAACATTACCGCCAGTAATGCTGCACCAATTTGCCGCCAACGTGGTTTGAATGTGGTCATTTCAACCCTCCTGATATTCTATTTTCGAGAAACGGGGGAAATGTGTGTAACAAAAAACCCGTCATTCGACGGGTGAGCGTAGCAATAATGCTTGTCCCACCTTTCCTCGAAGGCTAACAAAACAATGTTAAGGTCGGGTCATCGGGCTTCGCAAAATGCGTTACCGTTGCGGGACAGCGCCGGACTTTCACCGGACTTCCCCCGTTGGTTTCAAAACTGAAACCCCTTAACTTTCGTCTATTTGAATGACCGCATTCTACAACCGAAAATCGGATGTGTCAAAAATTGCAACCGCGCCGATTGAATAGAACATAGCTCAGGGTGGTGGGATTTTTCGCGTTTTCACCGATGTTTGTCTGTGGTAAACGTATTGCATGATGCGTATTCCGTGATTTTTCGCAATACGCATCACGTTTCACGCATCACGTTTTGCATTTCTCGCCGAATTGGCTACACTCCTCTCCCAAACTTGCCAACCAGAGGAAACCGATGACAGCCAAAACCCTGATGGTCATGGGAACACACTCCAACGCCGGAAAATCGCTGCTGGTGACGGCGCTGTGCCGCATTTTTGCCCGCCGCGGGCTGCGAGTTGCGCCGTTTAAAGCGCAGAATATGGCGTTAAACGCCGGCGTCACCCCCGCAGGGGACGAAATCGGACGCGCAACCATCGCGCAGGCAGAAGCCGCCGGTATTGCCCCGCACGTGGATATGAACCCCGTGCTGCTGAAACCGGAATCGGACGGGCGCAGCCAAATTGTGCTCGACGGCAAACCATACGGACACCTGCACGCCGAAAACTGGCACTCGATAAAACCGCTGCTGTGGCGGCACGTCACCGCCGCGCTCGACCGTCTGCGCGCCCGCACCGATTTGGTCATCATCGAAGGGGCGGGCAGCCCCGCCGAAATCAATCTGAAAGCGGGCGATATTGTCAATATGCGGGTGGCGCAATATGCCGGTTCGCCGGTGCTGCTGGTGGGTGATATTGACCGCGGCGGCGTTTTTGCGGCGCTGGTCGGCACGATGGTGCTGCTGGAACCCGCCGAGCGCGCGCTGGTGAAAGCCTTTGTCATCAACAAATTTCGCGGCGACATCCGTCTGCTGGGCGACGGGCTGGCAATGCTGCAAGCCCGCGCTTTCGATACCCCCACGCTCGGCGTGCTTCCGTTTTTGCCGAATATCGGCATCGCCGCAGAAGACTCGGTGATGCTGGATGAAACCGCCGCGCACACGGCAAAAAATACGGTGGAAATTGCGGTCATCCGTCTGCCGCACATTTCCAATTTCGATGATTTTGACCCGCTGGCGGCAGAAGCGGATGTTTCGGTGCGGTATGTGTCATCCGCCGCCGACTGGGGCAATCCCGCCGCAGTGATTCTGCCCGGCACGAAAACCACGCTGGCAGATTTGGTATGGCTGCAAAAAACGGGGCTTGCCGAAAAAATCCGCCGTTTTGCCGCGCGGGGGGGAAACGTGGCGGGCATTTGCGGCGGCTATCAAATGCTCGGCGAAACCATCGCCGACCCGCATGGCGCAGAAGCCGCGCCGGGCGCGGTTATGGCGGGGCTGTCACTGCTGCCGCTGAAAACCGTTTTCGGCGGAGACAAATGCACCGTGCAGGTGACGGGGAAACTGGTTGCCCCCGCAGAACCGTTTGCCGCCGTGCGGAATATCCCCATTCACGGCTATGAAATCCACATGGGACGCAGCGAAACCACCGCCGACGGGGCGCAGCCACTGTGTGCCATCGGCGTGGAAGAACACCCCGACGGGCTGATTTCTGCCGATGGGCGCGTGTGGGGCACATATCTGCACGGCATTTTTGAAAACGATGCCTTTCGGCACGCATGGCTGCGCGGGCTGGGCTGGCGCGGCGACGCCCGCACCTTCGACCGCAATCGGAGTTACGACCGGCTCGCCGACCATGTGGCGGCGCATTTGGATATGGCATTTTTGCAGAAAATCATCAACGGGGAGGTTTGACCATGCCGCCGGAAGTCGCAATTTCCCCCCGCCCGGAAATCGGCAGCGTGCCGCCATCCGTTCACGGCGCGCGAAATTACGCCGAGTTGGCGGCGCGCCATACGGATTGGCATTACTGCTGAAATCGAGCACATCATCGGCGGAAAGTTGGTGCGCCGCCCGCCGTGCTCGATGCGGTGCGCGCCGCCATCACC
>JALVZI010000018.1:0-4128 GCA_027022125.1 Anaerolineae bacterium
ATTTGTCATTGGTCATTTGTCATTTGTTCATTCGCAACTCGCTATTCGCTATTCGTAACTCGCTATTCGCTATTCGTCTGAGGTGAAAAATGGAAACCTACCCCATCCCGATGGTTCCCGGTCCCACTGCCGTGCCGCCCGAAGTGCTGGCGGTGTACCGGAAAAATTACGGTTCGGCGGATTTGGAACCGGAATTTCTGACGCTGTACCATCAAACCGAACAAAAATTGCAGCAGATTTTGGGCACGAAAAACCGGGTGGTCATTCAAACCGGTGAAGGAATGCTGTCGCTGTGGAGCGCGCTGAAAAGCACCCTGCGCCCCGGCGACCGCGTGCTGGCGGTGGCGACGGGCGTTTTCGGATACGGCATCGCCGAAATGGCGGCGTCCATCGGCGCGGAAGTGCGTACCATCGGCTTGCCATACAATGAGACCATCGCCGATTTGGCGGACGTTGAGCGCGCCATAGTCGATTTTCAGCCAAAAATGATTACCGCCGTTCACTGCGAAACACCGTCCGGCACACTGAATCCGCTGGCGGCGCTGGGCGCGCTGAAACACAAATATGACGTGCCCCTTTTTTATGCGGATGTGGTCGCCAGCGCGGGCGGCGCGCCGGTGCTGGCAGACGACTGGCACATCGATTTGTGTCTCGGCGGCTCGCAGAAATGCCTGTCTGCGCCGCCGAGTATGAGTTTTCTGGCAGTGAGCGACCGCGCGTGGGACATCATTCACGCGGTGGATTATGTGGGGTATGATGCGCTGAAACCGTTTTTCACCGCGCCGGAAGAACATTATTTTCCATACACACCGAATTGGCACGGGGTGGCGGCGCTGAACGCGGGCGCAGACCTGCTGCTGTCGGAGGGGCTGGCGGCGAGTTTCGCGCGGCACGAATCTGTCGCCGAGATGTGCCGCCGCGGACTGACCGAGTTGGGCATCGCGCTGTATCCCGCGCCGGATGCCGTGCCGTCGCCCACCGTGACCGCCGCGCTGGTTCCGGAAGGTGTCGCGTGGGCGGATTTCGGTGCCCGTTTGCGGGCGCACGGGCTGGCGGTCGGCGGCAGTTACGGACCGCTGGCAGGCAAGGTTTTTCGGCTGGGGCATATGGGCACGCAAGCCGATGAGACTCTGGTTCGGCGCGCGCTGGATGTGCTGCAAACCGTGCTGCACAATTTGCGATAGCGGATTTTGCACAGTGAACTTATTGAAACTTTTTGTGTGTTTGAAATTCAACCACGAATTTTCACAAATTTCACGGATTTTAAATGTCATTCCGGAATTTCCCGCAGGGAAATATCCGGAATCCACAACAAAAAACGGTGGATTCCCGCTTTCGCGGGAATGACATTATAAAAATTGCCGATGGTTTCTGTAATTTTGGCACACTTTTCAAAAGTTTCATTTAGTTCAGTGAAACCAGAAAAAGATCGCAATACTCAAACGTGAAAATAATTTATTTTTATGATACAATGAAAGTGCCTGCGCAACTTTTAACGCATCGAGAGGATTGCGGTGTCAAACGGAAATAATCATTCACTATTGAACATCTTGCTCATTGACGATGATGAAGATGATTTCATCATCACCCGCGATTTGCTGGCGGAATTGCCCGCCAATCGTTACAAACTCCACTGGCGCGACACATACAGCGCTGGAAAAGATGCCATCACCCGCGGTGAGTTTGATGTGTATCTGGTTGATTACCGGCTCGGCGCACACAGCGGGCTGGATTTGCTGCACGATGCGCAAAAATGCGGCAATAACGCGCCGTTCATTCTGCTCACCGGGCAGGGCGACACCACCGTTGACGAAAAAGCGATGCAAGCCGGCGCCGCCGACTATTTGCTGAAAAGCGAACTGAACCCTGCCCTGCTCGACCGGGTGATACGCTATTCGCTGGCGCAAAAACGGGTCGAAGCGCATCTGCGGGCGAGTGAAGAGCGCTACCGCCAATTTTTTGAAGACGACCTCACCGGCGATTTCATCGCCACGCTGGACGGGAAAATTATCGCGTGCAATACCGCTTTTTTGAACATTTTCGGTTTCCCCAGCCAAAAAGAAGCCATCGGGTTCGATATTCACCGTCTGTGTCCCCAAAAAGATTTCACGTGGGAGCAAGCGGTTACCGCTATTGCGGCGGGCAAAAAAATAACCTATATGGAAACCGAATTGAAACGGCTCGATTCACGAACCGTGTATGTCGTCCAAAACCTCATCGGTATTTTCGATGCCGATGGTGCACTTTTCCGCATTAAAGGGTATGTTTTTAACAATACAGAACGCAAACTGCTGGAACAGCAGTTACTGCAATCGCAAAAAATGGAAGCCATCGGGCGGCTGGCGGGCGGCGTGGCACACGATTTTAACAACCATCTGACCGCCATTTTAAGTTATGCCGGGCTTGCCCGCGATGCGTTACCGGAAGATTCGCCGGTGCAGCACGATTTGGCGGGCATTCAGCAAGCGGCAAAAAGCGCCGCCACACTCACCCGGCAACTGCTGGCTTTTGCCCGCAAACAGCGCATTCAACCGCAAGTATTGAATCTGGCGGATTCGGTTTCAAAACTGGAAAAAATGCTGCGGCGCATCATCGGCGAAAATATCGAACTGGTAACTCAGCGAGACGGTGACATCGGGCTGGTGGAAATAGACCCCGGTCACATCGAGCAAGTTTTGATGAATCTGGTGGTCAATGCCCGCGATGCGATGCCATACGGCGGGAAAATCGTCATCCAAACGCAAAACGTTTCGCTGGATAAACATTTCTCATATTTCCACCCCGAAATTCCCCCCGGCGAATATGTGCTGCTCTCCATTTCCGATAACGGTATCGGCATCAGCGCGGAAGACCAGAAACACCTGTTTGAACCTTTTTTCACCACCAAAGAAATTGGAAAAGGCACCGGATTGGGGCTGGCAACCGTTTTCGGAATTGTGCGGCAAAATGAAGGGCATATTCTGGTTTACAGCGAAGTGGGCGTCGGCACAACGTTTAAACTGTATTTTCCGCGCAAAGACCGGCGAGATGCCGCGCCGACAGCATCGGCAAATGCGATGGAATTTCCGCACGGCGATGAGACTATTTTGGTGGTGGAAGATGATGAAGTGGTGCGAGATTTAATTTCCAGAGTGCTGGAAGAGGCAGGATATACCATTCTCACGGCGGGTAACGGGCAGCAAGCGATGGAGGTGATGCGCAGTACCGGCACACCGCACATCGATTTGGTTATTTCAGATGCAATTATGCCGGTGGAAGACGGGGCGACACTTTTTCGGCAGTTGCAGCAACACGACCCCGATTTGAGAATTTTGTTTATGTCAGGATATGCCGACAGCACCGAAGTGGTGGTGAATATATTGAAAACAGGATTGCCGTTTATGGAAAAACCGTTTTCGCCGCTGGTGCTGGCACAGCGCGTGCGCGAAATTCTGGATAAATCGTAACCTCAATCTGTTTGCCCCGCCGGGCGAATGTCTTTCAGGTTCAATTGCAAACGTTCCATCCCGCCCCAGCGATTGATTTCCAGTGCGAAAACCGCATCCACCACTCCCGGCAGTTCCGCTTGCGCATTCCACGCCTTCCCCAACCCAAAACCGATGGCATCCCACACCTGTTTGCCGTCAAACAAGCGCATTTTCAGATGCGTTTTTTCTTTGCCCACCAGCGTATGATGGCGCACCGTCAAATTGCGACCGACAAAAATCGGGGTGGGATTGCCGTGCCCAAACGGAGCAATACTTTCGATTGCCGCCACCAAATCGGGGCGCACGCCTCGCAGATTGATTTCCGCATCCACCGGCAGCGATTTTCGCAAACGGGTCACATCGAATGACTGCCGGGCGATGGCGGTTAATCGCTCCCGAAACGCTTCGAGTTTCTCGTTTTCCACCGTAAAACCCGCCGCCGCCGCGTGCCCGCCATATTTCACCAGCAAATCGGCGCAGCGGTCGAGCGCGCGGGTAATGTCGAACTCGGGAATACTGCGCGCCGAGCCGCGCGTGTGCGTTTCGCCCTGCTGTGCCACCAAAATCGGGCGGTAGCACATTTCCGCCAGCCGAGACGCCACCAGCCCCACCACGCCGGGGTTAAATTCGGCATCGGTGACCAGATAGAGCGCGTCCAGCG
>JALVZI010000018.1:4138-5318 GCA_027022125.1 Anaerolineae bacterium
GTTTCATCGCCAGTTGCTGCGCTTCGACGGCATTTTCGGTTGCCAGCAGTTGATATGCCAGCATCCCTTCTTTCAGCCGTCCGGCGGCGTTGAGTCGGGGTCCCAGCACAAACCCGATGGTTTCGGCGGTGACACGTTTACCCGTTGCCCCCGCTATTTCCATCAGCGCCCGCACGCCCGGTCGAACGGGGTTTTGCAGTTGCGCCAACCCACGCTGAACCAGCGTGCGATTTTCGCGGGTCAGGGGAACCAAATCCGCCACCGTGCCGAGCGCCACCAAATCGAGCAGCGCGGTTTCATCCAGCGGCGCGCATCCGTTTTGCGGGGCGCGGCGGTTGAGTGCCTGCGCCAGTTTGAACGCCACACCCACCCCCGCAAAATCGCGGAAGGGGTAGCGGCTGTCGCGCCGTTTGGGGTTGACCACCGCCGCGGCGGGCGGCAGCACTTCCGCGCTGCTGTCATCCACACCCAGCAGATGGTGGTCGGTGATGACAAATTTTAATCCCAGTTGATTGCCATACGCCACTTCCGCCACCGAGCGGATGCCACAATCCACCGTGACAATCAATTTTGCGCCCGTGTCGGCAAGTTTGGCGATGGTTTTCTTGTTCAGTCCGTACCCTTCGGTAAAACGGTTGGGGATGTACGCCGAAACATTCGCCCCCAACCGGCGCAGCACCTGCATCATCAGCGCGGTGGAGGTGACGCCGTCAGCATCGTAATCGCCATACACCACCACCGGCGCTTGTGTTTCGATGGCGGTCAAAATTTCGGTGACGGCGGCATCCATATCGGGCAGCAAAAAGGGGTTGTTGATGGCATATCCACCATTGAGAAAACTGCGCACATCCTGCGGTTCAAAAATGCCGCGATTGTAAAGTATCTGCACTACCAATGGCGGTATATCGGGAAATTGGTCGAAATGCGTTTTGGGCGCTCTGGGATGAATATCCCAGCGGTATGGTACGGTTGTCAGCACGGGGGTGTCCTTTTTCAGTTGTCAGTTGTCAACAGTTGGCAGTTGGCGGTCAGCAAATGACCAATGACCAATGCTATTGTATCCACTCGCCGAAAATTGCGCAACAAAAAAAGCCCCCGTTGTCGGAGGCTTTTGTGTTTTGTGGCAAAATTTATTCCAGCCAGCCTTGACCTTTCAGGAAGGGAGTCAGCCCGGGAATAT
>JALVZI010000019.1 GCA_027022125.1 Anaerolineae bacterium
AACGTAATCATATCGCTTGCGCAATGTTGGTTTGGGTGCGTTTGAACCAAGTTGCTCAAAACACGTGCTCCACCATCTATCAGGTCAAACAAAATCTACTTGACAACTATATGTAGGCTCAATTACGTAATCCTTCCATCCCCATGCTGCCTGCGTAAGTCCTAAATTTTAAGGTTACTCCCATTTCGTGCCCTTGACAATAGGAGTAACTTTAGGCAGTGACTTGCTTTCTCTCTACGGCGGGGGCAACCCACTCTTCCTCTACCGCGTTCTCAAACAAAAATTTACGAAAATTTAACATCAAATTCCCAAAATTGCTTGCAGATTGCCCTTAAAGTTGATACAATGTGAATGCTGAAATAATTCAGGGGTATATTCACGGTGTCGGGAGGGAACCCTTCAATGTTTCACCGAGTGACAAAAAACCTGACCTTCCTCACATTCACGAGCGATGTGGCTCTAACGTTAATTGCGCTGTATTTGGCGAAAATTCTGCGCCTGACGTTACCGTATGGCATCGATACTGCCCCCCATTTTCTCCAATTCTCGCCGACACTTTTCCCCATTGTGGCGGTCATTTGGATAGTTGTTTTCTCCGTTATGCCGGTGTACGACCCTCGCCGTACTTACCGCGCGGTGGATGATATTCAATGGACGGTGCTTGCCATCGGCTTTGCCACGCTTGTGTTTGCCGGCGTCACCTATTTCTTCTTTCGAGATTTATCCCGCTTTCTCTTCCTCTATTTTTTCTTGCTGGATGTGCTCTTTTTGGTCGGTATGCGCGTAATTTTGCGCATCATTTTTCGTTTGTGGCGCGGCGGTTATCCCGGTGCAAAAACACGAATTCTCATTTTGGGCGCAGGTAGAATTGGGCAGCGGATGGCAAACTTACTGCGCGATTACTCGTGGTTTGGTGTGGAAGTGGTCGGGTTTCTGGATGATGATGATTCCAAAGCCGACGCACTCAACGGGTATGGCGAATATTTAGGGACACTTGACCGTGCTCCGGAAGTGGTTTTGCAACAGCAGGTGGATGATGTGATTGTGGCTTTGCCCCTGCACGCCCATAACCGATTGGTTGATATTGTACACCAGTTACAAAACTTGTCGGTCAGTGTGCGTGTCATCCCCGATTTGTTCGAATTGTCGTTTGTGAAAACCACTGTCGAGAATTTCGACGGTATTCCACTCATCGGCTTGCGCGATTCGGTGATGACTCCCTTTCAACGAACGGCAAAACGTATTTTTGACATTGTTATCGGCAGTATAATGCTGTTGGTCGCTGCCCCGGTGATGGCGTTGGTGGCGCTGGCTATCAAACTTGACTCACCGGGACCTATCTTTTTCCTGCAAAAACGCATTGGTGAAAACGGGCGAGTTTTCAAAATGATAAAATTCCGCTCGATGGTGCAAGATGCCGACGAGCGGAAAGATGAGGTTATCAGTTATACCGATGACGGTAAACTTTTGTTCAAAAAAGCCGATGACCCCCGCATCACCCGCGTGGGAAAATTTATCCGGCGTACCAGTTTGGATGAACTACCGCAACTCATCAACGTGCTCAAAGGCGATATGAGTTTGGTGGGACCGCGCCCGGAAATGCCGTGGCTGGTAGATTTATACGAGCCGTGGCAGTACAAACGGTTCGCCGTACCGCAGGGCATTACCGGCTGGTGGCAAGTCAACGGTCGCAGCGACAAACCGATGCACCTGCACATTGACGAAGATTTGTACTATATTCAGCATTATTCATTGTTGCTGGATGTGTTCATCCTGTGGAAAACATTCGCCGCCGTGGTAAAAAGGAGTGGCGCATATTGAAGATACCTTTCCCTGAATTTTAGTTCAAATCAAAAACAGGGTATAATACCGCTGCAAACTTGCAAAGGAATGGTAAAAATGTCCGGCGATAAAGTGTTTTATGTGACAATGGTTGTTGAAACCAATGATGATGGTTACTTGGCGCGCTGTTCTGATATTCAGGGTGCGTTTGCAGAAGGTGATACAATTGAAGAGGCCATTTTTAATTGTGTCGATGTTATAAAGATGATTGCTGCATACCGTGCAGACCGGCATGAAACATTGGGGAAAGAGCAAATAGACTTAACACCGGAAATGCAATTTTCATTTGCAATGCCTGTAGGAATTGAGCAGTGAGCAAACTGCCGGAACTGCGATACCGAGAGGTCGTTAAACGCTTGCGGCATTTTGGGTTTCGGTTTTATCGACAAGGAAAAGGGTCTCACGAATTGTGGGTTCGTGATGCAGATGGTGTGGTCGTTCCGGTTCCGCATCATCAAGGCAAACCCATTCGCAAAGGAACATTGCGTGCTATCATTCGAGAAGTGGGTGTGAGCATTGACGAGTTTGTAAATGCAGGTTAAATCCAAAAAACACCAAAGTCTCATCCTAAAATATACACCGCTGTGGTTGTTCGTTCTTTCCCCGTTTTTGCTTTTCCCCGGTCCGACAAAAGTCCCGGCGTTGCTGGGACTTCCGTTTTTGTGGTGGCTCAACAAACGCGAAAAAGGATACTTCATTCGCCGCACCCCCTTCGATTGGGCGATATTTGGGCTGTTGTTGATGGCATTGGTGTCAGAATACGCCACCGTCGATTTGAATTTTAGCCTGCCGAAACTGAGTGGGCTTCTTTTTCATATTGTCATATTTTATACCGTAGTTGAAACTGTCCGCACCAGACAAGGTCTCAGGCGGTCATTGACACTGTATTTTTTGTTGGGTTTGTTAGTTTTAGGTGTTGGTATTTTGAATACACAATGGCTTTCAAAAGTTTCGATATTGACTGCCATTACCCAAAAACTACCTTCGGTGGTGGAGAAACTTCCCGGAGTGGAATCCGGCATCCATCCGAACCAACTTGCCGGCACATTACTGTGGATTTTTCCACTACAGGCGGCGGTATTGTGGTATCTGTTTCGGCAGAAAGAAAAAACATCTCCCAAATGGGTGACATCTATTGTGACAGTGATATTTGCCATCACATTAGGGGTGTTCATCCTCACCCAATCGCGCGGGGGATGGGTGGGGGGAATTGTAGCGCTGGCGATTCTGGGGGCACTGCTGAACCGGTTCATTCGTTGGGCGGTGGCATTCGGTGGGGTAGGGGGGGTGATTGCCGCAACGGTCATCGGCTGGCAGAAAATCGGCGAGTTGTTGGTGAGCGATACCACCGAAGCCGTGGTCGGCAATCTCGGTTCGCTGGGGTTTCGGCAGGAAGTGTGGCGGGCGGCAATTTGGGGCTTACGCGATTTCCCATTCACCGGTATGGGGATGGGCACATTTCGAAAAGTGTCGCGCGTACTGTATCCGATGAATGTTTCACCCACGTATGATATTGCCCATGCTCACAATCAGTTTTTGCAAACCGGGATGGATTTGGGTATTCCGGGATTGATTGCCTTTATCGCAATGTGGCTGATTGCGGGTTGGCTGTTGTGGCAAACCATCCGCCGCACGGATGATATTTTCATAAAAGTGGTGGCAATGGGTATTGCTGCTTCATTAGGTGGTTATTTTGTGTATGCACTATCAGATACAGTGTCACTCGGCGCCAAACCGGGCTTCTTTTTATGGTGGCTGTTCGCTTTTGCGGCGGGGGTGTACATGCTGGAGATAAAACGCGATTTGTTGTTGCAGCCGGATTAACCTGAACGGTCTTTTCAAAAGAAGAAAGTCGTTTGTTTTCCGGTGGATTTCAAACAAGTTCCTTCGGAAAAACTCGATATGGTTTTTGCTAAAAACAGGGCGCATTTTACTTTGCTTATTTTTGAACCATGTAGTATAATGTTGACATGACGTTTATGCGATTCGCCTTGAGAATTATTGCACTTGCAGCGATGTCAACGTTCACGATGCTGACATCGCTTTATATGATTGAACTGCATCAGCCATACGTTGAGTGGAATGCTCTGGTAGCAGGTCTTGTTATTGTTGCACTACTGTTTGATGTAATTGGAACACTCACTGGGTTAGCCGTAATTATCGCCACGATCATGACAATGGTTCGGCGATGCACACGTGTTGTAGCATTTCTCGTTTATGTTATAAAACGTTTTTTCCAGCACAAATTTCTTGTTTACTTTCCTCGCCGTTACACCACCGACCAACAGCACAATCCGGTTAATTTCACCGACAATTTCTCCTCTTCCCCATACCCCAAATTTGCAATTACTAAAATCCTTCTGATTTAAAATAGAATCAATACATAACACCTTATTGTGCATTAAACGATGTGATTTGGTTTTGTGTTTCTATTTTTAAGTTAACATAAGAAGGAGTTTGGTGATGAAATGTTGGCAGAGATCTAACAATGGTTTGTACCCCCGCTACGAGACACCGGTTCAGCGTGGAATGGGTTGTTTCCTGCAATTGTCCACGCTCGTCGGTGCTGTTATGATTTTAGGATTTTTGGCGCTGATGTTCTATTACAATAATTTCCACACTGGTGCCCTACTGGAACCGTCAGGCTTGATGCGAATACTGGGTAATATCATTATAATTTTGTTTGGTTTGGGTGTGGTTGGATTTATCGTGTGGGTGGTGTGTTATGAATATAACTGAATTTCTCCGATCAGGTGTTCGCGCACTCACCAATCGGGCACACCCCGGTATGTACGGTAAACTGAGATACGCATTGGGAACAGGAGATGTCGGTAATGCAATTGGTATCCCTGTGGCATATCGTGATGACCATATGCTGGTATTGGGTGCAACACGCCAGGGAAAATCGACATTGGTTGCGGATATGACCGCACAGATGACCAACCAATCTGTTATGGTCATTGACCCTCATCGCAGCACTGTTGATTATCTGTTATCTCGTAATTTGCCGGATAAATATGAACCGGAATCCATATTTTTGCTGTGCCCCGGAAAGAAATTTGTACCGGGGTTGAATTTGTTGCAGGTTCTTCCGGGCGAAACAGCATATGATACCGCGCAGCGATTTACAGAGGTGTGTGTCGATATATTTTTTGGTGGTGACATAACGGAAGCCCGTCGGTTTCAGGATACGACATTACATACTACTTGGGCGTTAGCGGCTACAGGGTGGACGGTTGTGGAAATCGAACGGTTTCTGACCAGCGATGCGTTTCGTTCGGTACTGTATGACCGGTTAAATGAGTTCCCCGATTTGCAACGCTGGATAATGCGTTTCAATGGTTTGAATCGCGTACAGCGTCAGACACAGATAGAATCGACCATCAATCGGTTGGCATTTTTTCAACATGGAGAGCCGGCACTGTTATTTGGTCAACGCGAATCAACCATCGATATCCAAAAATTTTTGTCGTTGGATCAAGCAGTATTTTTCGCCCCATTGTCGCCGGATTTATTGCATGAAACCGGGGCATATGTGGTTGCCGGAGTACTGTTATCTCTGGTTGACACATTGTTGGCAAAGCGGCGAAAAAATACTATGCATCCCCGATTGCGGATTGTTGTCGAAGAATTTCAGCGGTATCCGGTGCCGTCGCTTATTCGTTTACTCACTGAGCGTCGAGGATTTGGCGCCTCGGTGACATTGGTAACGCAGGGATTACAGCTATTGAGTCGCAGTATGCGCTCAACTATCCTCAACAATGTGGGTCCAATTATCGCGTTTCGCGTATCGGCAGATGAAGCGCAGACAATCGCACCGGAAATCTTTCGTCCGCACCCGCATACCATACGCCGTGTCCTCAATTCCGGTGAAAAAGAGTTTTATACATATAGTGAGATGATGGCCTATGCAGCACACGCGGTTACACAGTTGCCCCACGAACATTTTTTCTACATTTGCCTCAGCACGCGGAGCAACGGGGGGTGATGCACGATTTGCCTTCGCCATCTTCCGTGAATCCGGAACGATGGATGACAAATTATCGTGAGCGTGGTGATGTGGAAGCCGATCTAGCACAACGGGCGCGCGATTTTCGTGATGGTCGCTTCTTGTATGCCGGTTCTGAGGAGGTTGATGATGGCTGGACAGATTAATATTACGCTCACCCCTCGCGATCGCCGGATTCTCGCAACCGTTGCTGTGGTGCCATTTCTATCTGCTCTGGAAATTGAGGCACTATTTTTCCCGTCAGGTAGGCATGCCGAACTATATTCCTCTCCACGGCGCAGGCGTTTGCGAAAACTCGTTGAGGCTGGTTTGTTATTAACCTCTCCCCGTCCCGATAGTCGAAAACCATTGCTTTATGCGTTAACAAAAACCGGCAGGGACGTTGTATTGGGGTATGAATCATCTTTAACGGTAGATGACATCGCTTTTTTCAAGAAAAGCGATCTGCCAACGGCGAAACCGGATCATTATCGTATTGTCGCTGAATTTTATACGGCGCTACGTTTGGCAACAGAAAATCTACCGGAGATAAATTTGCAGCAATACATCGGTGAAAAATATCTGAACACGCCCGGGCAGTATGACCAAGTTCCGTCACTATCCGGATCAAAAATTCCGCTGGTGCCGGATGGATTGGCTGTACTGCAACGGTCTGTTGACAAAAAACGGCGGTTCATTTTTCTGGAGGCAGATACGGGGACAGAAACGCAACGTATCATCAAACGGAAAATCGAGGCATACACATCATATCGTATTGGCACCGGCAAGCCACTTTTCCGACAACGTTTTGGTGGGGAGCCTGCATTTCGTGTGGTGTTTGTTACCCGGTCTGAACGGCGCAGTAAAAATATGC
Organism: Anaerolineae bacterium; assembly: GCA_027022125.1. Classification (GTDB taxonomy): domain Bacteria; phylum Chloroflexota; class Anaerolineae; order 4572-78; family 4572-78; genus JANTHQ01. The sequence continues at coordinate 6,705 of JALVZI010000019.1, forward strand.
AACACACAACGCGTGATGTTTTGCAGCGCCATGGCATACCACGTCATTTTGACTATTTTGTTTTTCTCACACGTCAAAATTTAGAGAAGGGGATTCACAAATTGTTCGAGTAGCGTTTGATTGATATTTGTCATGCCATCCGGCAATCAGAAATATTCTGTGCCGGATGGCATTTTCTTTTGGCATAGAGCGATTCATTTCTTGAACAATTGTAATATGCCATGCATATTGAATACGACATGTTGCAATAAGTTGCCGTTTTTGGCATAATATTGGCAATGAAATTTAATGAATTGCTCCGAATTGTAGAAAATGAACCGATTTTTGAAACAGGACTCTTGTTAGCCGGGCAGGTAAATCCCGCCGATGTCCGCCGTCAATTATCGCGCTGGGTGAATGCCGGGTTGCTATACCAATTACGTCGAGGCGTGTACGCCCTTGCCCCGCCATACCAAAAAACATCCCCCCACCCCTTTACGGTAGCCAATGCACTGGTTCGAGCTTCGTATGTGAGTTTGCAGTCTGCGTTGGCTTACTATGGACTCATCCCCGAATACAGTTCCGTCATCACCAGCATCACCACCGGGCGTCCCGGACGCCGGCAAACACCGCTGGGTGTGTATGAATTTCGTCACGCCCATGTTGATTGGTTCCACAGTTATCAATTAGTTTCGTTGGGCGGCAACCAACATGCATTTGTGGCAACACCGGAAAAAGCGCTATTGGATTTAATTGCCTTAACGCCCGGCGGTGATAATCCGCATTATCTGACTGAATTGCGTTTGCAATCGCCAGAGCAGATTAGTGTAGAACGGTTAATTCACATTGCCGAAAGAAGCGGGCGACCTAAATTGCAGCGCGCCGCAAAAATCATTGCAGATATGATTGATGCCGAAGTGGAGGAATATCAAACCTTGTGAAAGCGTATTTGACCGAATTGGTACAATCTGCTCCGAATCCGCTTCAGGGGCGTAATATGGCGCGAGAATATCTTCAAGCCAGAACTCTGGAAGCGTTACAACGTGCCGGCGCTTTTGTCTCATTGGCTTTTCACGGGGGAACAGCCCTTCGGTTTCTGTATCATACGCCACGTTATTCTGAGGACTTGGATTTCGCATTGGAACGCGCACCCGAAAGATTCCACTGGCAAACCGGTCTTCAAACGATAAAAAATACGTTGGCAGCCGAAGGTTATTCGGTGGAGATAAAATACAACGATAAACGTGTGGTTTATAACGCTTGGCTTCGGTTTCCGGGGTTGCTCTTTGAGTTGGGTTTATCGCCACACCGGAATGAAATTTTGGCGGTAAAGTTGGAAGTTGACACGCAACCGCCCGCCGGGGCAATATTGGAGACAACCGTGGCGCGCTATCAACATTCACTGTTGCAATTGTACCACCACGACCGCGCGTCGCTTCTGGCAGGAAAACTGCACGCGATATTGCAGCGTCCCTATTTGAAAGGACGTGATGTGTATGATTTGTTTTGGTATCTTGGTGACTCAAGGTGGCCCGCACCCAATTTGAATATGCTGAACAACGCGCTGCGCCAAACAAATTGGGAAGGACCACTATTGACTGAAACGACATGGCGACAAACGGTGCAACAGCGATTGCTCGCGGCGGACTGGCGGCAAATTGTTGCAGATGTTCATCCTTTTTTAGAGGATGAAAAGGCAATTGAATTGTTGACTCCGGAAAATTTGGAGAAGGTTCTGGTAATATAGGGTTGGTATTCGATAATCAATACTCAATTTGTTTCCCCTCCGCCCATTTTGCGATGCATCGGCAAAAAGGTATAATTCATCATTAGCCGAAAATCGGCTATATTGATATACCGTGGAGTACCGGTGTGAATTATACCCCCGAAAATCCCATTATCGTGCAGGGCGATAAAAGCGTACTGCTCGAGGTGGATAACCCCCACTACCCGGCGGCGCGCGACATGCTGGCGCGTTTCGCGGAGTTGGAAAAAAGCCCGGAATACATACATACTTATCGCATTACCCCGCTGTCGCTGTGGAACGCCGCCGCCACCGGACTGAATGCCGCCACCATCATCGAAGGGCTGGAACGGTACAGCAAATACCCGTTGCCGCAAAATGTGCGCATCGATATTGCCGATTACGTTTCACGCTACGGGCGAGTCAAACTGCTGAAAGAAAACGGATCTCTCGTTTTAAAAACAGACGACCCCGCTACCCTCATCGAATTAAGCCGCCAAAAAGCATTACAGCGATATATCGTCGCCCAGTTGGACGACCACACCCTGCAAGTTGACCCCGCCCGGCGCGGGCACATCAAACAGGCATTGGTCAACATCGGCTACCCCGCCGAAGACCTTGCCGGTTATGTGGATGGCGAACACCTGCCTTTCCAACTGCGTCCCATTACTTTGGATGGCAAACCCTTTGCCCTGCGTCACTACCAAAAAGAAGCCGGCGATGTTTTTTATGCCGACGGTTCCGCGCGCGGCGGTTCCGGCACGATTGTGCTGCCCTGCGGCGCGGGCAAAACCATCGTCGGCATTGCTGTGATGCACGCTTTGCAGTGCAACACTCTCATTCTCACGCCGAACACCGTTTCGGTGCGGCAGTGGATTGACGAACTGCTGGACAAAACCACGCTCACCGCCGAGCAAATCGGCGAATATACCGGGCAGAAAAAAGAAATCAAGCCGGTCACCATTTCCACCTACCAAACGATGACCTATCGCAAACGGCGCAAGAAGGGCGAAAACGGCGACATTCCCGAAGCCGAGCGTTTCCCCCATTTTGAACTGTTTGATAAACGCGATTGGGGGCTGATAATTTACGATGAAGTGCATTTGCTGCCCGCGCCGGTGTTCAGCATTACCGCCGAGTTGCAGGCGCGCCGCCGCTTGGGGCTGACTGCCACTTTGGTGCGCGAAGACGGGCGCGAAGAAGATGTCTTCTCACTGATTGGACCCAAAAAATACGATGTGCCGTGGAAAGATTTGGAGCGTCAAGGGTGGATTGCCACCGCCGATGTGGTCGAAATTCGCGTGCCGCTGTCGCCCGAATATCGTTTGCAATATGTTACTGCCCCGCCGCGCCAAAAGTACCGGGTGGCGGCGGAAAATCCCGAAAAATATGCCGTGTTGGATGAATTGCTGGCAAAACATCCCGATGACCAAATCCTCATCATCGGTATGTATTTAGACCAGTTGCAAACCGTGGCAGACCGCTACGGCTACCCGCTCATCACCGGAAAAACGCCCGTCAAACAACGCCGCGAAATCTACCGTCAATTTAAAGAAGGAGTTTTCAAACGGATTATCATCTCAAAAGTGGGCAATTTCGCCGTTGACCTGCCCAACGCCAACGTGATGATTCAAATCAGCGGCATGTTTGGCAGCCGGCAAGAAGAGGCGCAGCGGCTGGGGCGAATTTTACGCCCTAAACAAGAAGGTACTACATTGGCACATTTTTACACCATCGTTTCCAAAGATACCCAAGACCAAGAATTTGGCGCCAACCGCCAACTATTTTTAACCGAACAGGGCTATCAATATACCATTTTATATGCCGATGAAGTATCGGCTTTTCAACCCCGCACCGTTGAGTTGGAAGTATGCTAACGCTGGAAACCCTGCGCAAAAAGGATATTCGTGATTATTTCAGTTCAAACAGTTTCAGTCGGGCGAGACAATATATTGGGTTGGTGGAAAATCCGGTGCGGCGCGGCGATATGCTCTTTGCCGATGTGCGCGGCACACGCACATACCATGTCGAAATAGAAGTAACCCATGTCGATATTTTGGCGGAGTGTACCTGTCCCTACGATTGGGGTGGCTATTGCAAACATATCGGTGCGGTGCTATTACTGTGGATTGAAGCCCCATACGAATTTTCAATCGGAGAACGCGCACGTGCCGCTGCCTCCGAAAAATTGACATTCGAACCGGTCAAGCCACCCCGCGCCAAACGCCCGAAAAATCTACCGGCATGGATGACCCAATCTCCGGCAAAAATACTGGCGCAAGAAAAAAAGACCATCCGCGACACACTAACCTATTTAACCGTGCAAAACCTGCGAAAGATGGCATCGCAGCGGGGTTGGAAACTGAAAGGAACGCGCAAAACCGGCATCGTTGACCAGTTGCTGGAAAAAATCATCGACCCCGCCGAAATTCACCGGGCGGGACAATCGCTCACCGATGACGAGCGCATCGCCCTGCTGGCACTGATTGTGTCTCAATCGCTGTTTTTTGAGAGAATTAATTACCTCAAAGAATTTGAAACGGCATTCATCAAAAATAAAAACCGAGATATAATCGAATATCTGCGACAAATCATATTCGAAAAAGGTTTGGGGCTTGTCAAACCTAACTTCAATACCGCTCATTATTTTTCGGTGCCGATTATTTTTATGCCCCATTTGCCGCCGCTACTGACATCGCAAGTGTCACCGCTGCCCGATTTGCCGCCGGGCGACACCCGGTTGGCAGTACCTTTTTCCGCCATTGGCGCAGCAACCCAATTGCTGTTACTTTTTCAATACGAAACCATCCCGCTGCGCCCGCCGTTGCCCCGTCCCAAAATAGAAAAACAATACACCCAACTGAAAAGATGGGATTATGTGCCCGCCGAACTGACACAGTGGCGCAAACGCCCTTCTCGAGATGCAACATTAACCGTCCCCCCGCCCCAATATGCCCTGCCCGATGACACCCTCAAACGCATTGCCCCTATGCTGGGTGGAATTGAACAGGCAGAGTTGCTGTACCGGTTGTTGCTCACCGGCGGATTGATTTACCCCGGGTCGCCGGTAACGGTTTGGCAAACCACCCAACAAAAATTTTTAGAACGGTCTGCCGATGAGCGGCGCGCTTGGTTGGTGCGCCGGTATATGGAAACCACCGCATGGAGCGAGTTGTGGCATATTTTGCGACACGACCCCGATTTGCGATTGAAACGGAAACTGAATGTCGAATTTAAACCGGCGCAACTGTTTGCCCAATTGCAGCAATTCCGAGAAAAGGTCATCACCATTTTGGCATATATGCCCGCAAATGAATGGCTGTCGCTGGCAGATGTCACCGCGGTTTTCAGAAAAATTTGGCGTACATTTGATAGCAAAACTTGGGTAGATTCCAGAGATAGACGCACAAAACCGGCTTGGCAAATATATGCCGGAGAACGAGCACTGCAACCGGCTGACAGCACCCGAGATTGGGATAGATTGCAGGGCGCATTCATCCGGCAGGTGTGTCGAACACTGCACCAACTGGGCGCGGCAGATTTGCACGTCGATGCCAAAAACCGCTTGCAGGCGGTTCGCTTGCTCGATTTGAAAGAATTGCTGTGGGGAATTAACGCGCCCTCCGCCCCCCGCCGCACCGATATTTCTCCGGAAGACGCTGTTCGTGTTGACGGCGCGGACATATTTGTAACACCTGCCGCGCCGCCCACCGTGCATTTAACCCTCAATCGAATCGCCAAAATGCAACAGGTAACTGCGGCACACACGCTTTATCGTTTGGATGTTACCGCTGTTCACCAAAGTTTTGAAAACGGTGACACGCTCGACGACCTGTTGGCGGCGTGGCAGCAATTTATTTCTGCCGCGGTGCCCGCCGTCATCCGCGAACAACTGGCGGCATGGTGGCAAATGTACGGGCAGGTGCGATTGTATCGCCGCGTCACGCTCATCGAATTTGCCGATGACCACACCCTGCTCGAAATGAAAGCCGCAACCTCACTGGCAGAGCGGCTCATTGCCGAACTTTCACCGCGCGCTGTGTTAATTCCCGCCGATGCGGTGGAACCGTTGGTCGCCGAGTTGGAAAATGCCGGTTACACCCCAAAAATTACCGAACAAGTGACATAATGGCAAACGAAATAACAGAGCTGTTAAACAGATACCATGCGAATACTCTGCGAGATATTGCCCGCGCCAACGGGATAGAGACCAAAAAACCCGGCGGGAAAAATCTGTCGAAACGAGAACTGGTAAATTTACTCAAAGAGCAACTGTTTACCTGTGAGCGAGTGGCGCAGGCGCTGAAAAAGTTGAACCGGCGCGAGCGCACGGCTCTGGACTACATTTTGTTGCACGGAGGCGGTGTGGCGACTGTGGTGCTGTCGCGCAAACTGGTGCATATCGGAATGGCAGAAGAAACACCGGTTCCAACTTATGGTGTGTACGCCGCCGACCCCAAACGTGCCAAGTCCAAAGTGTTCGCTGATGTGATTGCCCGCTTGACCATGTTCGGGCTGGTTTTCAGCGAAACAACATCATCGCTAGATTATTCTCTCAAACAAACCTTCACACCGGGCGCATACCTTTTCATCCCGCCTGCCATCCGAGATTGTTTTCCCCAGCCGGAACAACGCGCCCCGGAAATCCCCGAACCGCCCATTGTAAAAACAACCGACCCGTACCCCATGCTGCGCGATTTGTATTTTTATTGGGATTATGTGCGTCGAAATTCTCCCAAACTTTTGAAAAACGGTAATGTGAACAAACGCGCATTAAAAGCCATCAATGAACAATTGATATATGCCATCGAGGATTTTTCAGAAGTGCGCGGCGAATCGGATGACGCGGCAGCGTATCTGCGCTATTTGCGCCACACACTCACAAACCTGAATTTGGTTCATACCGACGGGCAAAACTTGCGTGCCACCACCTCCGGTGAAATTCCGGACTTTTGGATGATGCCACCTGCCGCTCAATTGGCTCGGATTTTTGGAGATGAGATAGCTGCTGCTGATAACGCTTATATCTATTTGGGCAGCAATACGGTCAGAATAGATATACATGCGGCACATCAAAAAGTGCTGGACGCGATGCGCAAATTCCCTGTCGGCAAGTGGATATCACTGGAAAGATTTTGGGCTCAATTGCAAGCAAAAACGCCCAATTTTCTCATTTCCTTCCGCGAAGAATTGGAACGTTCCGGCGGGCGGCGCAGATCATATTATAACGGAATTGCCTTAAAAGGCAGGTATCTGTATGGCACACTCGGTGAATTGCTCGCCGACTGTGATATAGTGGAGTTTTCCTATCTGTCCGGTTTCATCTTTGGTAATTTGAGTAATTTGGGGTTGGTTGATGTCGGATGGATGGAAGAAAATGGTGAACCGGTTGCTTTCCGATTAACGAAACTGGGTTATGATATTTTACACGGCAAAATTCCCGATGACCAATCCAAAACGGGAACGGTTGTGTTGCAACCCAACTTTCAAATACTGACAATGGGTCCGGTTTCGGCGGCGGTGCTGGCAAAATTGGACACTTTTGCCGACCGCGCGCAAGCGGATGTTGTCACTGTGGAATATCACATCACCCGGCAGTCGGTCTATCGTGCCCAGCAAGCGGATGTGCCGACCGAAACAATCATCCAATGGCTGACAGAAATTACCGGGCAACCCATTCCGCAAAATGTGTTGCGTTCGCTGCAAGAGTGGGGCGCGCACCACCGGCGCATCGTTTTTCGGCGTGATGTAAACCTGTTGCAAGCCGCCGACCCCGCTATGATGGACAGTCTACTGAATAAACCGGATGTCAAGCAGCATATTGCCCGTGCGCTAACCCCCACCATTGCGCTGCTCAACCCGAAAACCGGCAAATCGCTGACCAAAACGCTGTTTCGGCACGATATTCTACCGGCAACCGGCAGCACATCACCCGAATCGGTCAATAACAGCATCCGTATCCAACCGGATGGAACCATTGCATTTGTGCATCACGCCGCCGATTTGTATCTGTACGGCAAATTAAAGCGGTATGCAGAGAAAACCGCCGCCGGGCAATGGTGGCTCACGCCCGAATCGGTGCGGCGCGCCACCGGCGACAAAAAAAGTGTGCTGGCGGCGCTGGATGACTTGCAGCGGTTGAACTATGGCAAACTCCCCACACAACTGGTTTCAAAAATAAAAGCGTGGGGTAACTATTATGGCAATGTCGCCATAGATACACTGACACTGATTGAATTTCGGGATGCGGATATTATGGCGGAACTGATGCGTCATCCGGCATTGCAGGGAGTGCTATCGCCGTTGCGGGGCACAACGCGCGCGCTGGCAGTCCTTTCTGCCGAAAAACTGCCGCAGGTGGAACAAATTTTGACAGAACTGGGCATTTCGGTTCGACACGGCATAAACCGTCATTCATAAACGCCATTTTGTGTTGGTTGATTTCTTCGATGTCGATATTGTTGCCGATTTTCCTCTATTGCGTTATACTATCGTCAATACAAAAGGTATAACAAGTGTGATTTATGCAGAAAATGAAAACAGCAATCTCAATTGATGAAACACTTTTCGAGCAAGTGAATAAACTGGCAGATGAATTAAATGTCTCGCGCAGTCGTCTGTTTGTGATGGCAGTCGAGGCATTTATCAAGCGTCATGAAAATCAAGCCTTGCTAAATCAAATCAATCGGGCGTATGATGATTTGCCCACCACTGAAGAAGCGCCAACGCGACAAAAAATGCGCCGCCGGCATCGAGATTTGGTGGAGGGCGAATGGTAATTCGCCAAGGTGATGTTTTTTGGGTAGATTTGGGTGAGCCGTCGGGGTCGGAACCGGGATACCGACATCCGCATGTGGTCATCCAAAATAACATTTTTAACCGCAGCCGCATCAATACAGTGGTCGTCTGCGTGATTACCTCTAATCTTAAACGGGCTGACGCACCGGGAAATGTTTTGTTGGAAGCGGGAGAAGCACATTTGCCGAAACCAAGCGTAGTGAATGTATCGCAGCTTTTCACGGTGGACAAGCGAGATTTGAGCGAAAAAATCGGGACGCTATCGCGGGAACGTGTCGAACAAATTCTCGCCGGGATTGATTTGGTGCTGCAACCACGAGATATTTAACGTCCTTTCCCCATCTGAATAGTCTTCCGTTTGCTTGATTTTCCCCCACAGGGTACACTGAACGCATCAGGTTCAGGAAAACTGGTACGATGCCATCCCCCGAAATACAATCCCCCCAACTGAACAACCCCTTCGACCTGCTGCCGCCGAAACTCTTCAACCTGCTTGGCTCGCAAGGCGGATTGCAGCGCCATTATGTCGCCATTTTGTTGCGTCTGTACGGACTGGCGGAATTTAACCGCTTCGGGCTGACGCGCGAAATCGTCATCCATGAAATTGCCGCCTACCTTTCCAGTGAAGAGGCACAATCGCTGGCAGATACTGCCCTAATAGACCCCGACGCGCCGGATGATACGCTTTCGCCGGGGGATGTGCAGAATCAAGCCGGCTGGTTTTTGCGCCGATTGGTGAGCGCGGGCTGGCTGGAGCGGGAGCAGCAAGCCGATTATTCCGAGCGTATCATTCTGCCCGATTATGCTTTCACACTGCTGGAAGCGTTGCGCACCATTCAGCAGCAAAAGCCGCAGGAATATACCGGGCAATTGTACGCCGCCCACCAACTGCTCACCCATCGCGGCAAAGATTTCTCGCCCGCGCTGGCGTTGACACAGGCATACGAAAATGTGCGGCAGGTTATTCGCGGTTTGAACGAACTGAACCACAACATTCGCCGCTATACCGAGCGCGTCACGCGCAACAAATCTGTGCCAGAACTATTGCGGTTGCAATTTGAAGAGTACGCCCAAACCCTGCTGCCGACATACCACACGCTAAAAACCTCCGACCATGTATCGCGCTATCGGCGCAACATTGTCACCCGGCTGCGAAAGTGGCAGATCAATGCCGATTGGCTGACTGCCGCTGCCGACGATCTGCCGACCCAAACTCGGCTTGCGCCCCGCCAACCTGCACATGAAATCAACCAATTTTTGCGCTTCATCATGGCCAAACGCAAAC
>JALVZI010000020.1 GCA_027022125.1 Anaerolineae bacterium
CTATCCCTGTGTGGATGCTCAAACGCAAATGACATGGACGCTGGAAGCCTATCGATATATGCTGAATGACGCCCCCGATTATTATTTTGCGATGAACACATGGCTCATCGCCCAAAAAGCACTCGATTATTTCGGCGGCACGGTGTGGGAGGGGAATGCATGGTATCACGACCGGAAAGGGAATCATTTGCCGGTGGTGGACGCGCTGAAACGGTTTCCCCGCAAAGGCGAACCGCGCCACGACCAGAAAGCCGTCAACCGGTGGCAGCCCCCGACGAACCGCACCGCCGCCCCGCAGGCAGTCATCGCCGATGGCGGCACGGGCGGCGACACCCCAACCGCCCCCCGACCGGCGGCACATTCGCTGGCACAGTATCCGCATCCCCCCGGCGATAACGGGCGCGGCGTACATTATGTACCCACCATTTTGGGACAGCCCACCGACCAAGTTGACCGTTTTGTCGCGGAAATAAAAGCGATGAACATCAAATGGGTGAAAATAATGCAGGGCGACACCGCCAAAGTGGAGCACGATTATCTGATTGAGCAACTGGTTGCCAATGGCATCGAGCCGGTTTTGCGGGTGTACAAACCATATAACGACCCGTATCTGCATTTGGCGGAACTTGTGCCGCAGGCGCGGGCGCTGGGCGTGCACTATTTTGAACTGTATAACGAACCGAATATCGCCGGTTTTCCGGGCGGCTGGCGCGATGGCGAATCCATCAGCGTGAGCCGCATGCTCGATTTGTGGATTCCGGCGGCGGAAACCGTCGCCAACGCGGGCGGATACCCCGGTTTGCCCACACTCGCCCCCGGCGGCGATTATGAGGATATGAAATTCCTGCGCGAATTTCTGGACGGTTTGCAGGCGCGCGGGCGCACCGACACGCTCGACCGGGTGTGGCTGCCGCTGCACAACTATTTTCTCAACCACCCGCTCGATTATCCCGACGACCCGGTGAACCAGCACAGTGTGCCGCTCACCGCCGCGGAAATCAAATCGCGGGGGTTGAACGATTATCTGGTGGCAACCATCAATGCCGCCCGACTGAAAGAGCACATCAAAAAAACATACCGCATCGGCACAACCATTGATGAAGATTCAAACGGCTTCCGCAAATTTGAAGCATACGAGCACATCTTTTTCCAAAAATTCGGCTGGTACATTCCCATCATCAGCACCGAAGGGGGCGCCATCGCGGGCGATTTTCAAGACCCGCGCTACCCGCCTGTCAGCGAAAACGATGTCACCGACTGGACGCTAACAGCATATCGTGATATGCTTGAAAATGTTCCGGCGTACTATTTTGCTTTCACGCCGTGGCTGCTGGCGAATGCCGCCGGCGGGCACTGGGATGCCGCGTGGGAAAAAGCGGCATGGTATAAAATTGACGGCTCGACGCTGCCGGTGGTAGACGCGCTGAAAAACGACCCCGCCCGCCGCCAAACGCGAAATTGGCAGGCGCAAATTGCTGCGCTGGAAGCATCGCTGCGCCCCGCCGCAC
>JALVZI010000021.1 GCA_027022125.1 Anaerolineae bacterium
CTGAGTAGCGGTTCACGCAGTGAACCGCGTATCGAAGGGCGTTTTTCCCTGCCGATTTTCACCCTTCGATACGCCCTGCGGGCTACTCAGGATGAAAAATCGGCAAACGTCAACAGAACCTAATTACCAATCTCCAATCAACCAATCGGCAGGGTGAAATAAAATGCCGCACCGAAACCTTCGCGGTCGTCCACCCAAATTTGACCGCCCATCGTTTCCACCGCCAGTTTGCAGAAAGTCAGCCCCAATCCCACCCCGTTGCGAATTTTGCCGAGGTCGGCGGTGGTGTCGAGTTGGGCGAATCGCTCGAAGATGATTTTGCGGTGTTGCGGAGGGATGCCCTCGCCGCGGTCGGCGACGCAGAATTCCACCATGCCATCCACTGCGCGGACGAAAATAAAAATATTTTCGTTTTCGGGGGAGTATTTTACGGCGTTATCCAGCAGGTTTTCGATGACACGCTGGAACATAATGGGGTCTGCCATCACCGGCGGCAAATCGGCGGGGAAGTTGACGTTTGCGCCGACATGGTGCATTTTGAAAAGCGGTTGCAGGGTGGCGAGACTATCTGACAGCAGAGCCGCCGCGTCAACCGCTTCCGGTTCCAGCACCAATTGATTGTTTTCCAGTTTGTGCTCGTCCAGCAGGGTCAGTGTCAACCGTTCCATTTGCCCGGCGGCAGCCATACCGCCTTCGATGATTTTTTGGCTCATTTCGGTGATGGTGTTGCCGGGGTCCATCGTCAAAAATTGCAGTGCGCCAATCATCGCGCTGAGCGGCGCTTTCAAATCGTGCACCACCATGCCGGTCAGCGTCTCTTTCAAATCGCTCAATTCGTGCAACCGCCGATTCACAAATTCCAACTCTTCTTTTTGTGCCAGATAAACGTGCCGCGTCTCGGTCAATTCATCGTTGAGCGCCATAATCTGTTCGGAAAGGAACTCGGCTCGCTCTTTGGCGTGGCGATAGTCAATCAGATTTTCCACCAGCCGTAATATCTGCCAGCCCGACAGCGGCGGAACCAGCACAAAATCAACTTCGTTGGCGTATGACGGCGGCGTGTCGGCGGGCGGAGCGATAACCACCAGATTGAAAATGGGGTTCTGTGTGCGCAGAGTGGTGAACGCTTGCCATGCATCGGGGGTCAGTAGAGATTCATCAATGATGAGCACTGACGGCGGATAATTGCGGATTTTCTCCACCGGTTTCATAAACTGCGCGTAGCCATAGACGTTGTACTGTTTTTCTTTCAGCAGCGAAACGATGGCATCGCGGGCGGGGTCGGTGGAGATGATGAGCACACTCGGTCCGGCGGGGCGAGTGGCTTCCGTGCGCTCGATATGCGTTTCGAGATATTGCAAAAATTGCTGCATATTGAGCGGTTTGGGGAAATATGCTTGATAGTTGAAGGGGTGATGTTCGGCGTGACTGTGCCAGTGCGGGGCGGCATCCGGCAGCGACAGCGCGGTCATCACCACACGCGGGATGGCACGGGTGGCGGGGTTGTTTTGCAACCGACCGCACACTTCAAACCCGTTGATGCCGGGCAGCAGGATATCGAGCGCAATCAGGTCGGGATGCTCTTTTTCCGCCAGCCGGATGCCCGCTTCGCCGTCTGCGGCGATGAGCACGGTGTGCCCGGCGCGGGTTAAACTGATTTGCAGCATTTCTAGCGTGTTGGTGTCTTGGTCAATCAGCAAAATTTTCACGCGCTGCTCCTTTATCGGCGGGTGCTGGTGGCGCGATGGTTGCGGTTGGTGTGTTGGTATCGGTAATGGTTGGCGTGGGCGAGACGGGCGGCAGGCGCGGGATAACCCACCGGGGCGAATTGCTTTCGTGGTTGGCGGTGAGTGCTTTCGCCGCAGAGCCGTTATCGGGCAGCAGATAAAGGTCGTTTTCATAAATGATAATGGTGGCATTACTGCCAGCGGGGTGTGCCATTGACGGAAATTCCACGCCTGGTTGTTCTCCCCGCGGGAAGATAACGGTTGGATTGCTGCCGTCCCAATCCATATGCATAAGTTTATACCGACTGGTGACAGAATGCAAGGGGGTTATGGCATTTCCGTAAATGATGCCGCCGGTTGTCCACAGCGGATTTGCCCACATACCCGCTTGCGGGGCGATTTTCGCGCTGATGCTGCCATCGGCGGCGAAAAGCCACACATCGAACACCTGACTTTCCTCCGGCGGCACGTCCGCTGCCGGTTCGCCGTGAATGACGGTGGCGATGAATGCGCTGTTGGGCGACCACGATACAGTGGGAACCCACACCCATTCGCTGTGGGTTTGGTACGGTGCAAAGTTTTTCAGAATGGTGGTTGTGCCGTTGGCGGCATCAATCACGCCGACTTCTGCGGCGGTGGCGAAAGCGAATTTCGTGCCGTCCGGCGACCATTTGAAATTCGACCCCCACCACGAATACAGCCCGCGCGTGTTCGGCGGCAGAATGCGCCGTGCGGTGGCGATAGGTTTCTCGGTATCCCACAGCCACAAATCATTTTGAGCGCGCCAGCCCGGCTGACCCGGCGCGCGCTCGGCGGTGCTGTATGCGATGCGGGTATCGGTGATGAGCGGCGACCATTCGGCATACAGCACGCCCTGCACCGGCAGCGAAATCGGTTTTTCGCCCACGATGCGGGTGTCCACCATCCACAGGGTGTTCAGCGGCGCGTCGGCGGTGCCGGAAACGGCGCGGGTGAACAGCAACCGGCTGCCATCGGGCGACACGGAAAAAACGTGCCCGTCCAAATCGCCGCTGGTGGTCAGCAATCGGCGGGCGATGGTGCTTTCTTTCATCAGCCACGCATTGCCGCCGGAAAGATAGATAATGTTGCCGGGAAAGGTCACTTTCGGCAGCGAGCCTTTCCCGCCGACAATCAGAATTTCATCCACCGGCGCTTTGGTCATCACCCGGCTCACCTCTGTGCGCGACACTTCCACGCCGTTTTCCAGTGTGATGCGGGTGGTGATTTCCTCTTCCCCGTTCACGCCCAGTTGCTGGATGCGCTGTTCTCCGGCGGGCAGAATTTCGTTCACCACAATTTTCTGCTCGAAGGGGACGGGGCGGGTGGTGACTTCCGTTTTTTCGGTAACGCGGGTGACGGTGATAGCCATACCGTTTTTCAGTTGCACATACAGGTCGGGTTCCACCCGGTCAAGGTCGCCCAGTTGGATACCCGCTTCTTGCATCAATTGCCCCACGGTGTTGGCGTCGGTGGCGCGGGTGATGGTTTCGCCATCCACAGTGATGGAAACCGTTTTTTCGGTGGGCTGGCAGGCGGCAAGCGCGAGAATAATGAATAGTGAAAAGTGAAGAATGAATGATGTTGTTTTTGGTTTCGGGTTTTTAGTTTTGGGTTTCAAGTTAGTTGTCAGTTTTCAGTGGTCAGTTTTTTGTTCAAGGTTCAAGGTTGCAGGGTAGCAGGGTGGCAATCAGTCCCAAGTCTCAGGTTTCAAGTTCAAAGTTCAAAGTTCAAGGTTGCAGGGTTGTAATCAGTCTCAAGTCTCAAGGCCAATGTCCAAAGTCGTCGGTCGTTGGTTCAAGGTTCAAGTCCAAAGTCACGCATCACTCATCACGTTTCACGCCTCACGCATCACGCAAGTTGGCGAATTTGCAAATGGGTGAATCACCAATCACCAATCACCAATCTCACGCCTCACGTTTCACGCATCACGTTTCACGCCTCACGTTTCACGTCATCACGCATCACGTTTCACGCATCCCATTTTTCACTCTTCACTCTTCACTATTCTCTGCAACTCATACAGTTTGTTCAGCGCTTCCAGCGGCGAGATTTCCTCGATTTTCAGCGATTGCAGAATTTCTACCACCGGGTGGGTTTCCGGTGCGAGAAATGACAGTTGCACCCCGCTGAAGGTGTTGCGGATGTGTGCCTGCTCCGCCACTCGCGCCGAATCACGTTCCAGTTCCGCCAGAATCTCGTTGGCGCGGTCAATCACCGGTTTGGGGATGCCCGCCAACTGCGCCACATGCACGCCGTAACTTTTGTCTGCGCCGCCGGGCACAATTTTATGCAGAAAAACCACCTGCCCGCCGGTATCGGTCACGGCGACATTATAGTTTCGCACGCGCGGCAGATAGTTTTCCAATTCGACCAACTCATGATAATGGGTGGCGAACAGCGTTTTGGCGCGCAGACGCGGATTGTTGTGGATATATTCCACAATGGCGCGGGCAATTGCCAGCCCATCATAGGTGCTGGTTCCGCGCCCGATTTCATCCAGAATGAGCAGACTGCGCGGGGTACTCTGCGCCAGCAGCGCCGCCGTTTCGACCATTTCCACCATGAAGGTACTCTGCCCGGCGTGAATTTCATCCTGCGCGCCGATGCGGGTGAAAATGCGGTCAACCACGCCGATATGGGCACGCTCGGCGGGGACGAATGAGCCGATTTGCGCCATCAGCACAATCAGCGCCACCTGCCGCAGCAGGGTGGATTTCCCGCTCATATTCGGTCCGGTGATGATCCAAATCTGCTCATCGGCGGACAGACGGGTATCATTCGGCACAAATCCCGCGCCGGCGTCCCGCACGGCTTTTTCCACCACCGGATGCCGCCCGTTGACGATTTCCAGCAGGTCGTCATCCCCCAATTCCGGTCGAACATAATTGTTTTGCGCCGCCACCTGCCCCAGCGCGGCGAACACATCGAGTTTTGCCAGCGTGTCGGCGGTTCGGTACAGCGCGCGATGGTGCGCCGCCACCTGCTCGACCACCTCGCGGAAGATGCGCGTTTCAATTTCAATCTGCCGCTCTTCGGCGTTCAGCACGATGCTTTCATACTCTTTCAGTTCGGGGGTGATGAACCGCTCGGCGTTGACCAGCGTTTGCTTGCGGATATATTCCGGCGGAACCATATCCAAATTCGATTTGGTAATTTCGATATAATAGCCGAAAACTTTGTTGAAGCCGACTTTCAATTTCGGGATGCCGGTGCGCTCGCGCTCGCGGGTTTCCAGTTCGGTAATCCAGCGACGGGCATTGCGCGAACCGTTCAGCAGCGCGGAAAGTTCCTCTGAAAAAGCGGGGCGGATGACGCCCCCTTTTGAAAGTTGCGCGGGCGGGTCATCCACAATTGCCTGCGACAGCAGTTCCAGCACCGCCGGGCACGGGTCGAGCGCCTCTGCCAGCGCGGAAAACTGCGGATTGCCGTCGCGGCGCAGCGCGTTAATCAGCGTGGGGATGATTTCCAGACTGCGGCGCAAATCTGCCAAATTGCGGGGATGGGCGATACCCTGCAAAATGCGGCTGGTCAGCCGTTCCATATCGGCGATGCCTTTCAGC
>JALVZI010000022.1 GCA_027022125.1 Anaerolineae bacterium
GTATTGTAAGCTCTGAATTTCTTCCGGGCAGGTGAATAAATGAAGTTATCCATCATCATTCCGTGCTATAATGAGATTAGCACAATTGACGCAATTATTCAACAAGTGAGGGCGGTTTCGCTGCCGATTGAGCGAGAAATTATCATTGTGGACGATTTTTCCACCGATGGCACGCGCGATTTTTTGAAAACGCTCGATGACCCGGCGGTGAAAGTTTTTTTCCACGATGAAAATCAGGGCAAAGGTGCGGCGCTGCACACCGGATTCGCCAATGCTACCGGCGATATTGTGCTCATTCAGGATGCCGATTTGGAATACGACCCCCGTGAATACCCCAAACTGCTGCAACCGATTTTGGAAGGCAAAGCGGATGTGGTGTATGGCTCGCGGTTCATCGGCGGCGAAACACACCGGGTGCTCTATTTTTGGCACTCGCTGGGCAATCGATTTTTGACCCTTTTGTCGAATATGTTCACCAATTTGAACCTGACCGATATGGAAGTGTGTTACAAAGTTTTCAAAAAAGATGTGCTGGACCGCATCGAATTGCACGAAAAACGGTTCGGATTTGAACCGGAAATCACGGCGAAAGTGGCGCGGATGGACGTGCCCATTTATGAAGTCGGTATTTCATATTATGGACGGACATATCACGAAGGCAAAAAAATCGGCTGGCGCGACGGCGTGCGGGCGATGTATGTTATTTTGAAATACGGATTGTTCAGATAGTGAACAATGATTGCGTGATGCGTGAAACGTGATGAGTGATGCGTGACTTTGGACGTGAGACTTTGGACTTGAAACCCTTTTTGCATTTTACATTTTCAACTTTACACTAATTTGCTCCCCCGCAACGCTTCCAGCACCGAAGCCAATTCCGGCGGCAGTGGCGGGCGAATTGCACCCGTTCACCGCTGCGGGGATGGGTGAACGACAATTGATGAGCGTGTAAAAACTGGCGCGGCAATCCGAGCCGGTTTTTTTTGCGCCCGTAAACGGCATCGCCCGCCACGGGATGCCCCAGCCACGCCAGATGCACCCGAATTTGGTGGGTGCGTCCTGTTTCCAGTGTGATGCGCAGCAGGCTGTACCCGGCAAAAGTTTCGGCGACGGTGTACCGCGTGCGGGCGGGTTTGCCATCGGCGCGCGCGGCGAATTTCTGCCGCTGCTGCGGGTGGCGTCCCAGCGGCACGTCAATCACACCTTGCGGCGCGGCAGGTACACCGTGAACCAGCGCCAAATAGATTTTTTCGACGGTGCGGGCTTTAAATTGCGCTTGCAGGTTCGCTGTGGCTGCCGCCGTTTTGGCGACCACCATCACTCCGGAGGTATCTCTGTCCAACCGGTGAACGATGCCGGGGCGCTCGGCATCCAGCGCGGCGAGTGTCGGATAGCGGAACAGCAGGGCATTCACCAGCGTGTCGCCGCTGTGTCCCGCCGCGGGATGCACCACCAACCCGGCGGGTTTGTTCAGCACCAGAATATCGTCATCTTCAAATAGAATAT
>JALVZI010000023.1 GCA_027022125.1 Anaerolineae bacterium
TG
The DNA here is from genome assembly GCA_027022125.1 of Anaerolineae bacterium. Taxonomy (GTDB): domain Bacteria; phylum Chloroflexota; class Anaerolineae; order 4572-78; family 4572-78; genus JANTHQ01. Next base: position 3 of record JALVZI010000023.1, read on the forward strand.
CTGTCGCTGCGCACGAAGCCGAATTGACCGCATACGCGCTGACCCAACTGCGCGATGTGCCCGGCATCAAAATTTTCGGGCAGACTGACCCCGCCAAAGTGAGTGAAAAAGTCGGCGTGATTCCATTCAGTATGGATGGCGTGTCGCATTTTCTGCTGGCGGCAATTTTGGGGTACGAAGGCGGCATCGGTGTGCGGAGCGGCTGTTTCTGTGCCCATCCGTATGTGGTGCATCTGCTGGGGTTGGATGCCGACGGCACGGCGGAATGGCGGCGGCAAATGCTCGGTGGCGACCGCAGTAATATGCCGGGACTGGTGCGGATGAGTTTCGGCTGTTATAACGACCGCTCGGATGTTGACCGCTTGGTTTCGATGCTGTACCGGGTGGCAGAGGGCGATTATATGGGCGATTATCAACTCGACCGCGCCAGCGGCGAATACACGCCCAAAAATTTCCGTGACACAGTGAGCGGCTATTTTTTGCTGCAATAGCAGGTGGAGAAATAGTATTCGGTAGTGGCTCAAATTAAAATTTAGAGGTGTTGCCGTGAAATTACTTTCCGCTCTGCTGACCGATTTACCCGCTGCTACCGTGACCGATGTCCGTGTGGGTGCATTCTGGACGGCGGTGGTGCTCACCGTGAATGGCGAAAAACGGTGCGGGTTGGCATCCACTCTGCGCAGCGATGAACATCACCGCGGCGGAGGACCCGCCGTGCCGCAAGCGGGGCATCTGACGGAATTTTCGGCGGGCGAGTTGGCGCAAATGGCGACCGGCAATCGCCCACCCGCGACATCCATCGGTATTGCCGCACTGAATGCGCTGGTGCAGCAGCCGTCATCCGCGTGGGTGGATGTGAATGCCGAAGAAGTGATTGCTCGATACGGCGCGGAGAAAAATGTCGCGCTGGTGGGGCATTTCCCGTTCATTCCCCGCCTGCGCCAGCGGGTGGGACAACTTTGGGTGCTGGAACAGCATCCGGGCGATGATGACCTGCCCGCCACTGCCGCCGAAACCGTCATTCCCCAAGCCGATGTGGTGGCAATCACCGGCACAACCGTCATCAACCACACCGCCGAATCGCTGCTGGCACTGTGCCGACCCTCGGCGCGGGTGTTGATGCTCGGTCCCAGCACGCCCCTTTCCCCGAAACTCTTTCAATTTGGCATTGATTTGATTTCCGGTTCGGTGGTGGAAAATATCCCCGCCGTGCTGAACGCGGTCAGTCAGGGCGCGAATTTCCGCCAGATTCATCGTGCCGGCGTGCGGCTGGTCACGATGACCGCGCCGTCGCTGCGGTAATTTTACCTGCATCGCTGCGGGTGGTAAAATTATAGCGAATGACGAATAGCGAATAGCGAATAATGAAAAGTGAATAGTGAAAAAACGTGCAACCCTGCTACCCTGTTGCCTTGAAAGTGTGCAGGTGAGAAAGTGAGACTTTAGACCGACCGCTGACTGCTGACCACTGAAAACTGATGACTGAAAACCAACTTTGAACCC
>JALVZI010000024.1 GCA_027022125.1 Anaerolineae bacterium
CGCGCCGCGTTGACAATCGCCAAATCGCCGCCGATGCCGGTGTTCGGGTGCGGCATCATGTCCAGCAGTTGAACATACCCTTTATCCAGCACCGGAATTTGCTTGCCGATTAAATCGGTGGTCATAAATTTGCCTTTCCTAGGGTTGATTGGTTATTGGTTAATTGGAGATTGGGGCATGGTTCATTATCCCCAATCCCCAAATCACCTTGATAAATTTCACGCTTTTGCCAACAATTTTCGTGATGCGTGATGCGTGATGCGTGATGCGTGAAACTTGCGACCTTGCAACCTTGCTACCTTGAATTTTGAACCAAAAACTGATAACTGACAACTGATAACTGACCACCATTCGCCTATTCAGTCCGCTGGTCAATGGGCACATAATCGCGATACCCTTCGCCGAGATAGAGTTGTCGCGGGCGTGAAATGCGCTGTTCCGGGTCTTTTATCATCTCTTTCCACTGTGCGAGCCATCCGCTGGCGCGCGGAATGGCGAACAGCACCGGGAACATATCGACCGGGAAGCCCATTGCCTGATAGATGATGCCGCTGTAAAAATCGACGTTGGGGTACAGTTTGCGTTTTACGAAATATTCATCGTTCAGCGCGATGTGTTCCAGTTCCAGTGCGATGTCAATCAGCGGATTGCTGCCGGTCACTTCGAACACATCTTTTGCCACTTTTTTGATGATTTTCGCGCGCGGGTCGTAATTTTTGTACACCCGATGCCCAAAGCCCATCAGCCGCATTTCGCCTTTTTTCACCCGCTCGATATACGCCGGAATGTTTTTCACATCGCCGATTTCGTTGAGCATGCGCAGAACGGCTTCGTTTGCGCCGCCGTGCAGCGGACCGTACAACGCGGCGGCAGCGGCAGCCATCGCGCTAAATGGGTCAACACGGCTGGAACCAACCGAGCGCATAGTGGAAGTGGAGCAGTTTTGCTCGTGGTCGGCGTGCAGAATGAACAGAATATCGAGCGCACGTGCCAGCACGGGATTCACTTCATAATCCTGTTCGTTCATATGGTCGAGCATATACAGGAAGTTGCCGGTATATCCGCGGGTGCTGTCGGGGTAGTTGAACGGGCGACCGATGCGCATTCGGTATGCAAACGCGGCGATGGTGGGCAGTTTGCCCAAAATGCGATAAATTTGTTTCTGCCGCACTGCCGGGTCGCCCACGTTGCGGGCTTCGGGGTGGAAGGTTCCCGCCGCCGCCAGCGTGCTGATGAGCATGCCCATCGGATGGGCATCGTAGCGGAAGGTGCGCATCATCCGCGCCAAACTTTCGTGAATGTAGGTGTGATGCATGATGCGTTCTTCCCAGTGTGCCAGTTCATCGGCGGTGGGTAGTTTGTCGTAAATCAGCAGATATGCCACTTCCAGATAACTGCTTTTTTCTGCCAATTGTTCGATGGGATAGCCGCGATAGCGCAAAATGCCTTTGCCACCGTCAATAAAAGTGATGGTACTTTTGCACGATGCAGTGTTGAGGTAAGCGGGGTCGTAACTTAACATGCCGAAATCATCATCGTTGACCTTGATTTGCCGCAGGTCAATTGCCCGGATACTGTCGTGTTCGATGGGGATTTCATACGTTTTTCCGGTACGGTTATCGGTGATGGTTAAGGTATTTTTCATTACACACTCCTTTTGTATTTTATGCTTCGCCGTCGGTCAAAACCGACGGCATTGGTGACAGTTGGGGGTGGGGGTGCGGGTTATGTGCCGAAAAGTCTTTTTCCCGCACGGTATTGATTTTTCCAAACAGTATAGATACTTTACCAAAATCGGTTTAAAATGCAAGCGCCCCCACCGAAATTTTCGGCGGGGACGCGGTTGCAAATTTAGTTGTTATTCAATTGCCGAATTATCGTTCGTCGATGGGAACGTATTCTTGCGTTGCCGGACCGACGTACACGAATCGCGGGCGGTAGATGCGGTTGTTGGCGCGTTGTTCCAGCGCGTGTGCTGTCCAGCCGGCGGCGCGACTGACGGCGAAAATCGGGGTGAAAAGTTCGTCGTCGATGCCCATAGAACTCATCACCACACCGGAGAAGAAGTCAACATTGGGCCAAATGCCTTTTTGACCGAGTTTTTCAATCATAAATTTCTCGATTTTCTCAGCCATTACCAGCCAATCTTCTGTACCGGCACGTTTGGTAACTTCTTTGGCGTAACCGTGCAAAATGACGGCGCGCGGGTCCATCGCTTTGTACACGCGGTGACCGAAGCCCATAATTTTCTTCTTTTTGGCAACAGCATCTGCCAGCCATGATTCCACATTATCCGCCGAGCCGATTTCGTTGAGCATTTTCATCACACGTTGGTTGGCGCCGCCGTGCAACGGTCCCTTCAACGCGCTGATGCCGCCCACAACGGCAGAGTACATATCTGCCAGTGTGGAAGTGACCACCAGTGTGGCGAAAGTTGAAGCGTTGCAGCCGTGGTCGGCATGCAAAACCAGAATGACATCCATCACTTTGGTGTCGAATTCGTCCGGTTCTTCGCCGCGCATCATATACAGGAAGTTGGCGGCGTGGCTCAGGTCGGCACGCGGTTGCACGATGGGTTTGCCTTGGCGCACACGGTTGATGGCGGCAACAATGGTTGCCATCCGCGAGGTGATTTTGATGGCTTCGCGCTCGAATGCGGCGTCTGTTTCTTCTTCGGCGGCTTCATCGAACAGCGCGGTCATCGAAACAGCAGTGCGCAACACAGCCATCGGCTTCGCCAAATAACCGGCAGCCACAGTTTCAATCAACTCATACACTTCATTGGGCAAATTGCGGTACTGGGTCATTCGGTGTTTCAAAATGGCGAGTTCGTCAGCGGTGGGCAGGCGGTCATACAGCAGCAGGAAGAAAGTTTCTTCAAATGAAGAATGTTCCGCGAGGTCTTGAATGGTAATGCCTTCATAGTACAATTTACCTTCCAGACCGTTCACATAACTTTTGCGACTTTCGTTGGCGATGACGCCTTCCATCCCTTTGGGAAATTCTACTTCGCCGGGTTTGGCAACTAACTTAACAGCCATTGTTTTACCTCCTCGTAAAACTAAGTTAAGATTTCAGAAGTTCCACAAAACTCAAACTAGACTTTGTCTCATTATGCGCCTTTTTTCACGACTTTGCAAATATTGGCTCAAACTTTGAGAAAATTATTTCAAACGGTCAGGGAGCAAGAAGCAGGAAGTAAGGAGTATGGGGCAAGGTAACTACCCAGCGCGCACTGCTCACTCGAATAATCGTAGGGGCGGTTCCCTTGTGGCTGCTCTGTTTCGGGCGACCATAAAGGTCGCCCCTACGGAAAGGGTGCGGAGAATGTCATTACGAGCCGCAGGCGAAGCAATTTCCGCTTCTGCCGGTTGGAGATTGCTTCGGCGCTACGCGTCTCGCAATGACAGGCTGGGTAGTTATGGGGCAAGAAGCATTGCCGATTAACCAAATCATCCACGTTTCACGAAAGTTGTCGGCAAATTGGCGCCCCACAAACAACAGCCAAATTTTGCCAAATCGAGGCTTTTTGTGTAATATACTGCCCGCTACGGCGACGTAGCTCAGTGGTAGAGCAAGGGACTCATAAACCCTGGGTCGGTGGTTCAAATCCACCCGTCGCCACCAAAAAAAACCCGCAAATAGCGCGGGTTTTTTGTTTTTTCTATGCACTTTTAAGACATTCATTTTCCGGAAGAACTGACGCAGGTACTCCCTAACCATGTCTCGGCTTGATTCTTATGGTGCAATTTTAGATAGAACATATTATCTTGACACCAGCAAAGAAGAGGAGTATCATTTTTACAGAGGAAAGATGGAGATGAAGCGAAGAATTAATACTCAAAAAGCCGTTGAGGCGTTACTTTACGTTATTCCTAAAATACGCAAACAGGATATGTATACTGCCCTCAAAGTGCTCTACTTTGCAGATAGATTTCATCTTGAACGTTATGGAAGCCAAATTTACGGCGAAAGTTTTGTGGCAATGAAGAATGGGCCGGTACCCAGTTTTGCTTATGACCTGGTTAAGTCCGCACGAGGCGATGGTTACCCTTTGCCTTATATCCAAGATACACTCGCTGTTGAAAACAAATATACTTTACACGCTTTAAGAGAACCAAATTTTGAGTTACTCAGTCAATCAAATATTGAATGCCTTGATGAAGCGATCGAAAAATTTGGGCAATTACCATTCAATGATCTTATGAATGCTAGCCACGATGAAGCATTTAAATCTGCAGACCGCAATGACTATATTTCGTTGGAAAATTTGGTGAAAAGTTTGCCGGATGGTGAAATCTTATTGGACTATCTTCAATCCTGAAAAATATCAATGTTCCAATCCTTCCCCGATGACTTCAAAAAACAGTATGCAGACAAGAGTATAATACCCGGGCAAGTAATACGCATAAATTTCTCATTCCCTGATAAAACAAAACCGAAATTCCTGATAATTGCTACTGCTGATGACCCCCCGCTGTTGTTTGTTATTGAACTTATTGAAACTTTTTGTGTGTTTGAAATTCAGCCACGAATTTTCACAAATTTCACGGATTTTAAATGTCATTCCGGAATTTCCCGCAGGGAAATATCCGGAATCCATAGCGAAACATCGTGGATTCCCGCTTTCGCGGGAATGACATCATAAAAATTACCGATGATTTTTGTAATTCTGGCACACTTTTCAAAAGTTTCATTTAGTTCATTAATTCCAATATACATCAATTTATTCAGAATAGACCATATTTACTTGAAGCCCAAATAAAGATCAGTCCTGAAGAATATTCTTTTCTCAATCATAGTTCCTATATCAACGCCTCGCGAGTGTTTGATACAATGACGCGCCAGGATATTGCTGACCAAATCACAAAAGACATAAATTGCATAAAAGGAATGCTTTCGTCGCGCACCATTCGAAAGTTACTTGCAGTAGTCGAAAAATCCAAGACTCTAACTCCGCAAGAAAAACAACGTATCACCAATGCCTTAAAACCGCTTGCTAAATAGGTCAATGGGTGTGTTCGTAAACCCTGGGTCGGTGGTTCAAATCCACCCGTCGCCACCAAAAAAAGCCTGCTGAAATGCGGGTTTTTTGTTTTGCAGATTGTTTGTTCAGCGTGCTGTGTGCGCCTCGAACAATGGTAGGGGCGACCGGGGCGAATAGCGAGTTATGAATAGCGAATGACGAATGGATAGAGTGAAACGTGATGCGTGACTTTGGACTTGAAACCCTGATTGACTGACAAAACTCAAAAAACCTATAAATGCGATATGCCCCGAGATGTATAATCGAAAAA
>JALVZI010000025.1 GCA_027022125.1 Anaerolineae bacterium
GTTATTTGGAAGAGCAGCGCCGCACCGATACCAAAAGTATCGCCGAGTTGAAGGCAGAAACATCCGATTTGTTCAAACAGACAAAACTGCACCAATCGAAAGTGGAATTGCTGGAGCAGCAGATTCCACAATTCGGGCAATTCCAGCAGGAGTTGGCGAAAGTGAAAGAGAGTGTCCGCGCCCAGTTGGAACAGATTCAATACCAGCAGGCACAGGTTGCCCGCTCGATGAAAACGTGGGAAGACCTGTCCGAATCGATGCGGCGGCGGCTGGACGAATTTGAAAACCGGATGGAACGGTATGCCGAACACTATCAGCGCAACCAAAAAGCGCTGGAATCATTACAGGCTTTTCAGGAACAATTACAACGTGCCCAGCACGAATTTATGGAGTTGCAGCGGTTGAACGCCGACCGTCAGAAAGCGCAGGTGGAAAACTGGCAATCGGTGCAGGAACAGGAATTGCGCAAACATTCGATGGAAGTCGAGCGTCAATTGAGCGAAATGCAGCGGCAGATGGATACTTTTAAAGCGTCACTGCAATCGGTGGCGGATGAAATTCCGCCCATGCAGAAGAATTTGATGCTGCTGCTGAAAATCATCGAAGAGGATGTGATGACCCGCGCCATCGCCGCCCGCGATTGGCAGGTTCGATTTGAGGAATTGGCAACGGCAGACGAGTAGTGCAGCATCCAATCTTGTTATGCCTTCTATAATGGCTCGTCTGAAAATTTTCACCACAGAGGCACAGAGACGCGGAGAATTTAAAAAATTTTGAGTTCCGGTTATTTTCATCAAAAATTGCAAATACTGCCGTATCGGCGACTCCCAAACCTTATTTTTCTCTGTTCCTCTGTGCCTCTGTGGTTCAATTTTTTCATAGGCAATCGCTCGACAATTAAGGTTGGACGATGCAGTAGCGGAAAGGACTGATCATGCACGTTATCGGCACGGCAGGTCATGTTGACCACGGCAAATCAACACTGGTGCGGGCGATGTCGGGCATTGACCCCGACCGTCTGCGCGAAGAGAAAGAACGCGGTATGACCATCGATTTGGGGTTCGCGTGGGTTACACTGCCCACCGGCGAGTCGGTCGGCATTGTGGATGTGCCCGGTCACGCCGATTTCATCAAAAATATGCTGGCGGGGGTCGGCAGTGTGGATGCCGCGCTGCTGGTAGTTGCCGCCGATGAAGGGGTGATGCCCCAAACCCGCGAGCATTTGGACATTCTCGACCTGCTGGAAGTTTCCACCGGCGTGGTGGCAATTACCAAAGCCGATATGGCGGAAAGCGACGACTGGCTGGAACTGGTGCAGGCGGATGTGGCGGAAACGCTCACCGGCACGGCGCTGGAAAACGCGCCCATCATCCCCGTTTCGGCGGTGACGGGGCAGGGGGTGGATGAACTGCTGGCAACCCTCGGCGAAATTTTGCGGAAAACGCCCCCCCGCGCCGACAAAGGTCGCCCGCGATTGTTCATCGACCGTGTTTTCACCATC
>JALVZI010000026.1 GCA_027022125.1 Anaerolineae bacterium
TCTCTCCCCCGCCGAGCGCGCCGTGCTGACCCGCATCACCGAAGTGAACGCCCGCACCGACACATACAGTCGGCGGGCGCAGGCATTGCTGGCAATTGACGCGGGCATTACCGGCGCGGTTGCCGCCGAGCGCGCCGACCTTTCCGAGCGGCAGGTTCGCCATTGGCGCAGCGAATTCGGCAAAGCGGGGGTGGGCATTTTCCCGGAACGGATTTTGGAGAAAGCCATCTACCCCGCGCCGCCGCCCGCCGTTTCAATTTCCGCCGATGCGCCCATCGCGGTGAGCGCGCGGAAATTGCTGTGGCAGCAGTCCCGGTTGATGGCATATTACGAACCGGCGGCGCGGCTGGGGTATCGCACGGCAGATGTGAGCGCGATGCTGGCAGCCGTGCGCGGCACGCTGACCGCCATCGAGTCGCTGTGGGGGGATTTTTCGGCGGATGCGCCGCCCGATACCGCCCCGCTCCGGCAACTGCTGTCGCTGCTGGCAAATTTGCGCCGCCCGATGCTGTGGCAGCAGCACGCCGAAACTTTTCTGCGCGGCTCAAATTCGCTGTCGCTGGCGGAATTGCGGCAGGAATGGCACAACCGCCGGCAATCGGCGCTGGATGCCCTGAACGATTTTCTGGACGGCGACACTTTCCGCCGCTGGATGGAAGATTTTTCCACCGAATTGCAACTCGCCGACACGAGCGCCGCGCCGATTTCTGCCAAAACCAAATTTTTCGTGCCGGCATACCTCTACCGGCATCTGGCGGTGGCGCTTTCCGACTTTCCCGCCGATGGCAACACCTCCGCCGAGCAGGCGCAGCAGGCGCTCGACCATTTGGGCAGGTATGCGGATTGTCTGACCTGTTTTGGGGATGTGCTGGGCAAAAATCGCAATCGGCTGGGAAAACCGGTGCAGCAATTGAGTGAGCAACTCGACGCGCTCTGCCAGCGACTGACCATCGCCGCCGGGCTTGACCGCTATTTGCAATTCGGCACGTGGGATGCGCCCGCCGATGCCGCTCCTGCCGAGCCGCCCGCCGACGCGACCACCGTCGCGGCATATTCGGCAACCATCGCGGCGGAAATTTCGCAGTTGCGGGAGGGGTTGGCGGAACACTGGGCAAAATTCACCGCCGAAAAATACCGGCATACCGTCGCCAACGCCGTGAAGAGGATGTGAGTTTTTTAGTGGTTAGGTTCTGTTGACGTTTGCCGATTTTTACCCTTCGATACACCCTGCGGGCTACTCAGGATGAAAAATCGGCAAGAAAAACGCCCTTCGATACGCGGTTTGCTCCGCAAACCGCTACTCAGGATGCGTTTTTCCCACTGAAAACGAAACGTCAACAGAACCTAGTTCAAGGTTCAAAGTTCAAGGTTCAAGGCTGATTGACTGACAAAACTCGAAGACCGTGTTATCCTGTGGTATACGGTCGAAAAAGGAAACGTATGTCATTCCCGCGAAAGCGGGAATCCACTGTTTTTTTGCTGTGGATTCCGGATATTTCCC
>JALVZI010000027.1 GCA_027022125.1 Anaerolineae bacterium
CCGAGCGATTCCCCGTTCAGCGACACATCCCACGCATAATTGCCGTTCAGTTCGCCGGTTGCCACCATCCAATCGGTCAAGCCGATGATAGCCCACGCGGTTTCCTGCGTGGTTTCCCATGTGCCGCCGTGCTCGCGCACCGACATCAGCCAGCGCACGGCATTCGGCGCGAGCGCGTTTTGCGGGTCAATGCGGCTCAACGCGGCGATGACAATTGCCGTGCTGCGGGTGTCGGTGTTCATGCTGAAATAATCGGGACGTGATTCTTCCCAGTGCGCCCCCGTCGCGCTGACGATGGCTTCGCCGGTAATGTCGCTGATGAGCGTTTCCGCGCGGTCGGGATTTTTCGGTTCCAGCAACCGGAACGCCATTGCCAGATATGCCTTCCCGAAGGTGTCCAGTTTTTCCCGTTGGTCGAACATCGCCACTGTGCGCCCCAAATCGCCGTTGCCCGTTTCTGCCAGCACATACAGGATAAACGCTTGCCGGTTTGCCGCCCAATTCGATTCCACATCCTTCGGGCTTGCCAGATGGTTCATCAGGAATTTTGCCCCCTGTTGGATGACCTGCTCTTCCACAGCGAAATCCGCTTTTTGCGCATCGACCATCCCCAGCAGCACATACGCGGTAATGTTCGGATTGCTCTTTTCGCCGTGCCACCAGCCCCAGCCGCCATCGGCATTTTGGCGGGCATACAACTTTTGCAGCCCCACCGACACCATTTGCGGCAGTTTCTCTGCCAATTCGGGATTGTCCATGCCCAATTGTTGGTAGGCGCGGTATGTGACCACATTCGGCAGAAAACGACTGACGACCTGCTCGGTGCATTCATACGGATAGTGTTCCAGATATTTCAGCCCGTCGCGCATACCGGCGGCGAGACTCGGTTCGATGGTGACGGTCAGTTGCCCCTGCGTCGGGTCGAATTTTTGCGGCAGGGCGACGCCTTCCAGCCGCGCGCCGTCCGCGTCGAGTACGCCCGCCGTGCCGACCGTTTCCGGCGTGCTGTGGCGATAGACAGGCAGGGTGATTTCCACCGCATCTTCATAACCGCCGCCCTTCGCCCCGAAACGGAGCACGGCTTCATCCGCCAGCCCGATTTTCACCGGATAGACGACCGTCGCCGTGTCGCCCGCGCCGATGGTGAGCGTGCCGGCGGCGGGCGCGTCCATCAGTTCCGCGCCAGTGGCATCGAACAGCGTGTCCACCGTCAGGGATTTTTTGGTATTGTTTTGCACAATCATTTTCAATTGTGCCTCATCGCCGACCACAAAAAAGCGCGGGGCGACCGGACGCACCAGCACCGGTTTGGTGCTGACAATTTCGATGGAATCATCGCCGACCAGCGTATCTTTTGAAATGCCGCGCGCGGTCAGCACCCATGTGGTCAGGTTGTCGGGCAGTTTGACCGACACCGAACCATGCCCGTTGGCGTCGGTGGTGAAATCCGCCAGCCAGAAAGCGGTGTCTTTAAATTCGCCGCGCACGGTCTCGAATGCCTGCTCGAAACCGCCGCCGCCCCCCCCTTTGGCTTCGCTGGCAACGGTGGCGTTCAGCCGCTCCGCCGAAAGGGTCAGCCCCAGCGCGGTGCTGACGCCCAGCCCGCGCTCGCGCCAAAATCTGTCCAGCAGCGAGCCGCCGTTATCGGGCGCGAGCGTCAGAATGGCTTTGTCCACCACCGCCAGCGAAAATTCGGCTTCCACCGGATTGCCGTGCACGTCGGTGGCGGTGATGTCATATTGCACCGTGTCGCCGGGCAGGTAACTGTCGCGGTCGGCTTTCAGGGTGATGTTGATTTCTTTTTCCGAAACGTCAATCGGCAGTTGGGCATAGCCCACTTTAAAACTCGGCACGGGGTCATCGGGGGTGGACGGGTGCAGCACCACCACCGACACGAACATATTCGGCAGCATATCGGCGGTGATGGGGATTTGAATCTGCTCGGAGTTGGTAGGCAAGGTCAGCACTTCGGTTTGGTAGATGTGCCCCCGTTCCTGCGTGACCAGCGCGCGCACCGTGCCGCTGTACGGGTGCGGAATCAGGATGGTGGCGACATCGCCGACGCGGTATTCTTTTTTGTCCGCCACCAGTTCGAGCCGGTCGTTATTTTCCTGCCGCCAGTTGATATACTCGCTGCCGGAAACCCACAAATATGTGGACGATTGCACGCGGTTGCCCGCGCCATCCACGCCGAGAGCGACCACTTTATAAATGCCGCCCGTTTCGGGGACGAAACTCGCCTGCGCCGTGCCGTCTGCGCCGGTGGTGACGGTCACAGTGGCGACGGGTGTATCTTCCACTTGACTGTCCCAATAATAGCCGCCGTTGTCGCTTTGCACTTTGACGCTGTACCAGCGGTGCTCGTTGAACACCAGCGTAATTTCCTTTTTGGGGACGGGCTGGCTGTGCCAATCCACCGTCAGCACGTTGACCGCCGTCTCTTTCCCCGCCGTGCCGATATACTTTTCGGGGCGCAGTCCGACATAAAAGTCCCCTTTGTGGACGATGGCGGTGGCGCGGTTCGACACCTGCTGATTGCTGTCGGGGTCGGTGACGCTCACTTCCAGCGTGAAACGCTGGCTGGCAAGCCGGTCGGCGATGTCGGCGGGGATTTCCAGCGAAAATGTACCGTCGGCGTCGGTGGCGGCGTCCCCTTCCAGAATCAATTCGCCGAAACCGGGCACAAAATCATCCGACTGCTCCCGGCTGAAATCGTAATCGGTGAAATCGTACCAGCCTTTGCCGGTATATTTGAAAAAGTAGTCTTCGGTCAGCACGCTGTACCGGACGGGCGCGTTTTTCACCGCCCCGCCGAAAAAGTAACTTGCCTGCGCGGTGAGCAGGATGGTGTCGCCGTTGCGGTATTCCGGTTTATCGGTAGAGACATCCACCAGAAATTCCGGCTTGCGGTACGCCGCCACCGAAAAATCCGCGCTGAAAGATTGGTCTTCATACACCGCTTCGATATAATAGCCGCCCAAATCGGCTTCATCCGCCAAATCGAACTGCCCGTTGAACGTGCCATTTTCATTCAGCGACAACGTTTCGGCATAAATAACCTGCCCCTGCCAATCGTACACCGACACATCCACCGGGCGGGGGTTGGGCAGGGAATAGTGGGCGTCATCATCCGCGCGGATGATACCTTTGAAATACACCGTCTGTCCGGGGCGGTAAATGGCACGGTCGGTGTACAGATGGGTGGCAAGCGGTTGCAGAAAATCTTCGGTATCAATGCCGAAATTCCAGCGTTCGATGCCGTCGCGCCAATCGGTGCTGGCAACGGCAAACGGATCATCGCTGAAAACGAAACGCGGTGTCCACGGGTCAACCGCATCGTGCTGCACCCCGCCGACGCCGTCCGTGTCGGTGGTGGTTGCGCCCAGCGAATCATATTCCGTGCGGAAACGGAGTTTTGCACCGGCGACGGGTTCGGCGGTGGTCAGGTCGGTGAGCCATGCCAGCGTTTGGTCGGTGGCGGCTTTCACCGTCAGATTCGCGTCGCTCACGGCAATCACCTGCGTGAATTTCGGCAATTCGCTCAAATTTCTCGCGGCGGGATACACATCATCGGGCAGCACATATCCTTTCAAAAAATACAATCCCGGCGACAGCGTGCCGTCACCTGCCGCCAAATGCGTGCCGTAAATGGCATTTTGATTCAGCGCCGGTTCGGTGAAAACCGTCCATTCGCGCAATTTATTTTCTGCGGACGGCACATATTTTTGGGCAAGACGCCAGCGATTTTCGCCGTTCAGTTTGACGAAATCATCTTCCGGCAGACGGTACAGCGCGAAATTGACCGCGCTCACATTCCGCACGGTGACATACGCCATCGTGTCGGTGATGGTGCTGTACATCGCCACATTGCCGGGCGAATGGAGATAGACCATCGGATTGAAAGCGGTGGTCTGCCAATGGATGGTGGTGTCGCTGCCGAGTGGCTGCCCGTATCGGCTGGTAATGCTTCCTTTCAGCGTGACGGTGTATGCGCTCGATGCGGTGGTCGGAAAACCGATGTTCATTTCGGTGTTGCTGCTCCAAAAATAGGTGTACACATCGGTGGGGGTGACGGGCGGGCTGATGATGATATTTTCGCCGATTTTGACGGAGGCGGGGTCAACCGGCGCGCTGAATGTGACCTGCAAACTGTCCCATGGGCTGGCGCGTTTTTCGCCGTCAACGGGGCTGGTGTTGACGATTTCCAGCGGCGGGATGACGGTGAACGATGATACAAATGTATGGGGAATGGTGGCGTTGTCGCCGAGCGCGCCGGCGGCGGTGTCAGCGAGTTCGATGGTGTAATATGCGCCCAGCGCCAGCGGTTCGGCGGGGGTGAAAGAGACCGTTTCCACACCGGCGGCTTCCGCTCCGTTACCGCTGTCATATTGCGAACCGTAAAAATAATCGTTGAACGGGTCGGCGGGTTGGGTCAATCCTTCTTCCGCCCATGCAAATGTGCCTTTCACCGGTTTGCCGGTGACGGCATTCCGCAGCCGAAACGCCGTTTCCACCGATTCGTGATTCATCGGCTGGTTGAATGCCAGTTGGATGACGGGGGTGGGGCTGACAAAAGTTGTGCCGTCGGAAGGATAGTTGGCGACCACATGCGGCGGTTCGGTGCGGAAATGCCACACGAAGTCATCTTCCTGCACGCTGCCATCCATCGCGGTCAATCCGGCGGCGACGCGGGCGGTATATTCGGTGGCGGGGGTGAAGCCGTCGGCGGGGGTGAATTGGTAAATGGACGTGTTGAGCCATTCGCCATTGCCGCGCACGGGCGGGGTGAAAGTGAGCGGCTGCGGCAATCCGGCTTGATTTTCGATGGCAGTCAGCGGCACGACCGGACGGTTGAACAGCACGGTCACGGTGGTGTTCGGCAGGATGTCTTCACTGTCCGGCGCGGGCTGCACACTGCTCACCGCCAGATAGCCCACCGTCTCGAAAGTGATTTCGGCGGGGCGGTTGAGCGGCAGACCGGCGGCACTCTGCGCCGATTCCGCCACGGTGACGCGGTAGCGTTCGCCGCGGCGGTAGCCCTGTGACGGCACGAAACGCACGGTGGATGCGCTCAACCAATCGAGCGCGCCATCCACCGGCGGCTCGATGGAAAAGGCTTTTTCCACCGATTCCGTGTCCATCGGCTGGTCGAAAGTGAATTCCACCGGCGCGTCCAGCGACACTTCCGCGCCGTTTTCCGGGGTGGCTCGCAGCACCAATGGCGGAAAGGGCGTCTCCGGCGTGGGGGCGGCGGTCGGCGTGGTGGTATCGCCGGGGATGGTCTGCG
>JALVZI010000028.1 GCA_027022125.1 Anaerolineae bacterium
CACCGCTACGCCCACCATCACGCCCACCCCGACATCATCGGCGCAGCCCACCCCAACACCCACACCGATTAAATAGGAGGGGTTTCAGGCAGGTTTGTTATGACCCACAAAACCACACCTCGGAAACCGCATAGCATCTATCAAAGCGTCCTCATCCGAGTGGCGCTTTCTATCATCATTTCCATCGCCCTGCTGACCGTTTCGCTGGCACTGCTGATTGGCGTTTCGCCGGCGCAGGCACAAACGGGAATGGAAATTGCCAAACGTGTGTCCACCGATACCGTCACTGCGGGAGATGCGTTTCAATATACCATCGTGGTGACCAATAATACCGGCTATTCCGTGAATACTGTTGTCACCGACACCTACCCCACTATTGCCACCATTGTTGACCCCGGCACCGGCACGGTTTCCGATGGTGCTATCGTGTGGAGTGACACGATGGGCGACGGGGAAGTCCGAAATTATGTGTTTTCGGTGCAGGTAACCAGAGCCGGAGACGTGGTCAACGAAAATTACGAGGTTCGTTCCGGCAATAGCAGCACCTTTGGCGCGCCAGTGACCACCACAGTTGTGGCGGGTCCTCCCGCGCAGGTGATGATTTCCGCCGCGCCGAACCCCAACACGGCGGGCGAAACCACCGCCATCACCATCACGCTGGCAGACCAATATGGTAATACCATCCACACGGTCACACCTGTCACCCTGACTTATGCTGCCGGTCGCATCAACGGCGACGATTCCGGCACACTGGTGACCGACACCGATGCCACCGGCGTGCTGGTGGTGGCGCTGGATGGCATCACCCAGCCGAGCACCACCCGCGTTTGGGCGGAAGCGGGTGGTTTTTCCGATTATGTGGATGTGACATACACCCACGGACCTCCCGCCGCGATTGCGCTGTCCATTTCTCCCGACACCATCCCCGCGCCGCCGGGCGGGCAATCGGCGCAGATTATCGCCGAGGTGACGGATGTGTATGGCAACCCCGATACCAGCGACACAGTGGCATTCGATGCGTCGCTGGGTATTTTGGACATCACCAACGGCGGCGCGCTGAACACACTGGGGCGGGCGTATGCCACACTGGCGGGCAATCGCGTCGCCGGAACGGGGATTGTCACAGCGGCAGTGGGCGGGTTGGTGCAGACCGGCACGGTGACTCTCACCCCCGGTCCCGCCGAGCAGATTTTCATTTCCGCCAACCCGCTGACCATCCCCGTGACCACCGATGGCTCCGCCACCAGTGCCATCACCGCCACCGTGAAAGACCAATATGGCAATCCGGTGGAACCCACCGTGGTGACTTTTACCACATCGCTGGGCGCATTCAGCGGGGGAGCGAGCACCGTTACCGGAACTACCACCAACGGCGAAACTTTTGCCACGCTTGCCGCCGGAACGACTGCCGGATATGCGGCGGTCACAGCGCAGGTGGCAGATTTGCATCAAACCGAAAGAGTTTACTTTTCGCCCGATGCACCCGCTGCCGTGTCGCTGGCAGTTTCGCCCGCCGAAATTTACGCCGATGCCACCAGCACGGCGATGGTCACTGCCACCGTTTCCGACCGTTTTGGTAATTTGGTGGATGTCCCCGTGCCGGTAACCGTCACCACCGGATACGGCACGCTGGCGAATGGTTTGCTCACCACTGAAAACGGCGTGGCGACTACCACCCTGCGCAGTTCCACCGATTTGGTCACTGACCCGCTGACCGTGACCGCTGAAAATATCATCACCCCGGCACACGCCACCGTTGATTTTGTGGTGGGTCCACCCACTGCCGCCGATATTTCACTGAATCCCACCGCGCCCATCACTGTGGGCATACCTGTCACGCTGACCGCCGTCGCCCGCGATATTGCCGGGCATCCCGTGCCCGCTGTGCCGCTGACGCTGACCACATCGCTGGGGTGGCTGACACCCGATTCCGGCACGACCGATTCCGGCGGGCAGATACAACTCACGCTGGAATCCACCCGCACCGGTACGGCGAGTTTCGGCGCGAGCAGCGGCGGCGAACCGCTGTCCATTCAGGGCACATCCACCGCCGATTTTTTGCCCGATTCATCGGTGATGGTGGCGCTGACTGCCACTCCGTTGAGCGTGTATGCCGACGGCAGCAATACCGTTTCCATCGCCGGAACGCTGCTCGACCGTTTCGGCAACCGCACCCGCGAATCGGGTGTCACCCCGACATTCACCACCACCCACGGCACGCTCGATGCACCGTCTGCCACCGACAGCAACGGGGTGGTCAATCGCACGCTCACCACCGATACATCGCTGGGGGACACGGTTGTTTCGGTGACGGATATGGTCACGCCGACCGCCATCACCATCAGTTTTACCACCGGACCCATCGCGCGGGCATATTTGGATGCCGCGCCGCCCGCCGTGATTGCCGGAAATGCGGTCACGCTGCGCATCACCACCACCGATAGCGTTGACCATCCCCTGCCGAACCAAACTTTCGCCGTGACGCGCACTCTGGGCAGCAATCCGCTGGCGTGCACCGCCACCGATGCAAACGGGGTACTGACCTGCGACAGTATCATTTTCACCCAAATTACCCATCCGCAAATTTATGTGGATGGCATTTTGGCGCAGGGCGATACCATCACTGTTTCGCCCGCCCCGCTCGACCATATTGCCATCAGCCCGCGCAGTCACGATGACACCAACCCCATCGAAGTGACGGCGGGCGTGCCGTTCACGTTCACTGCGCAGGCATATGACCAATATGACAACCCCCGCTCCGATTCCATCACTTGGGCTGAACCATCGGGGCACGGCGGAACCGGCACCATTTTGGATGGTGTGTTCACCGGTGAAAAAGCGGGCATTGTGCTGTTGAACGCCAGTGCTGCCGATGCGCCCGATTACACGTATGTGAATGTCAACGCCGGTCCGCCCGCGCGGGTGCGCATCACCCCCAACCCCGATACCGTTCCGGCGGATAATGCCAGCACATCCGATTTGACGCTGGAAATTCTGGATGAATATGATAACCCGGTGGGCGAAGGGGTATATGTGTATGTGGAATCCACACTCGGCACGCTGGAAGGCACGCCGTTCACCGATGCCGACGGGCTGGTACATTACACCCTGCGATCCGGGCAGACGGGAGTCGCGGCAATCAGTGCGGCAGCCGGTCCCCCGCTGACCATCACCCCCGACAGCAACCCGTATGTGACATTTACCCCCGGCACGCCGCACCATGCCAGCATCAGCGCCACCACCACCGCCCTGCACGAATGGCAGGGCAGCACGCTGAAAGTTCACGCCAACGGGGTGGACACGGCAACGCTGCGCATCACCATTTTTGATGCACAGGGCAACCCGGTGGATGCCGGATACGCCGTCACTGTGGAATCATCGCCCGACACACTGTCCGGGTTCGGCACAACCGATGCCAATGGTGCAATTACCCGCACCATCGCCGCGCCGAGCACGGCGCAACCGGCGGTCATCACCGTGACATACCTGTCGCCGCTGCCGGTATATGGCGACAGCGTGGAATTTTTCGTCGGACCGCTTGACCGGGTGGACATCGAGCCGTCTGGTCCATATACCGTCACGGCGGGCGTGCCGACTCAATTCACCGCGTATGGATATGATGAAGCCAATGCTGAAGTTCCGCCGGAAACGATGCACGCCTACATTTGGAGCCAGCAGCAAACGGGAACCGGTGATGGTGAATATGTCGCGGGAGAAACATCGCAGCAGGCGACATTTATGGGAACAACTGCGGGCACGGGTCCGCGGCTGACTGCGCTGGCGGATGACGGCGAAAGCATAAAAGCGGGCACACTCGATTTGAGTGTGCTCCCCGCGCCGCCGATTACCGCTACCGCCATCGTCACCCCGCTGGCGGTGACAGTCGGCTATTCCAACCCGTTCACCATCACCCTGTTTGATATGACCGATGCGTTTGGCAATTCGCCGCTGGATGGCGAACCCATCACCGTGACGGTGTTCAGCCAGCCTGCCACCCGCACGATGGTCGGTGCGGTGACGGGCGGGGTACTGCAAGTGACCGAAAATTCGACCATCCGTGCTGGAACATACACTTTCACCGCCGAAAGCGCCGCGGGCACGATAGCCCTGTCCGGCACACAGACGGTCACATTTGCCCCCGGTGCGCCCGCCCGCGCGGAAGTGCTCGCCGCCGACCCCGCCCGCATCGTGGCGGATGGCGTCAGCACGGGCACGGTGGTTCTGCAATTGCAAGACCAATATCGCAATTCGGTGGGAGCCGGATTCACGCCGACCATCACCGCTTCCATCGGCACAATTCTGACCCCCGCCGCGCCCACCGATGCCAACGGCACAGTGACCCATACTCTGCAAGCCGGTTTCACAGTGGGCGATGTGATTTTCTATCTGGACGGGTTCCCCGCCGATGGCATCCCCGTTTCGCTCATTCCGGGACCGCCCGTTTCCGCAGTGGTCACGGCAACCACCACCACGCTCACCGTCGGCGGGGATATGGCACAACTGGTGTTCGATGTGCGCGATGAATGGAATCATCCGGTGGGGGCGGATGCACCCATCACCCCGACCATCACCCCGTCGCTGGGCTGGTGGGACGGCGCACGCACGCCATTCGGCGGGCTGGTCACGCAGACACTGCATTCGGGGCACACGGCGGGTATCGCTATTGTGGGTAGTCAGGGCATCACCGTTACCGGCGACATAACCTACACCTTCCTGCCTGCCGCGCCCGCGCAAGTGCTGGTTCGCGCCAGCACCACCCCCATCACCGTGGGAAATACCATCACCGTTACCGCGTGGGTCAGCGATACCTATGGCAATGCCGCGTTCGGCGAACCGCTGACCGTCACCGCCGCACTCGGCGAATTTTCCGGCGGGACGACCACCATCACCGCCACCACCGATGCGCGCGGAATGCTGACATTCACCCTCTATTCCGAAAAAGCCGGGCTGGAATGGTTGCGTTTCTGGGGCAGAGACGGGGAAGCGTCCGTGCTGGCTGCCTCCGATGACATCATTTTCGAGCCGGACGTGCCGCAAACGGTGGTCATCACCCCGACGGCGGCAACCGTGCGGGCGAACATCCCGCAACAGTTCACCGTCAGCAGTCTCGACCGGTTCGGCAACGCGGTGGATGATTGGGCACCCGTGGATTATCTGTGGCATCAAACCTCGGCGGTGGATGCCGCCGGTTATGGCACGCTCACTTCGGTGGGTGGGCACGCCCGCACGGTGGAATTTCTGCCGCAAATTGTCGGCGAAAACGTGTTGTATGCCACCGGCGGCATCC
>JALVZI010000029.1 GCA_027022125.1 Anaerolineae bacterium
TCAAAACTCAAAAATTTTGAAATTCTCCGCGTCTCTGTGTCTCTGTGGTGAAAAATTAACCTTTTTGCAGATGAGCCATTACAGAGGTCGTAATCCTACTTTTTAGATTGGATGATGCAGTAGTCTGATGAGTATCAACGAATTGGTGCAGTCTGTACAATTTTTAACCGATGCAGGGGGACAAAAAACCGCCGTATTGATTGATATTGATAGTTGGGAAGAAATTGTGACTCTTTTGGAAGATATTGAAGACGCTTACGAGTTGCAACAAGCCAAACAGACCCAAGAAAAACTCGTTGATTGGGAAACGGTTATCGTAGAGACGCCCAATTTGGGTGTCTCTACCGGGTTGTTTGAAACCTGAGATTAACGGCATACATCTCGCAATGACATTTTCTGCGCCCTTTCCGTAGGGGCGACCTTTATGGTCGCCCGAAATAGGGCAGCCACAAGGGCTGCCCCTACGATTATTCAAGGCGAACACAGCACGCTGAATAGTTACTTTCAGGAAACGTAATGTGTGACTTTGGACTTGAAACTTGAAACCTGAAACATTGAACCTTGAACTTGAAACCTGAGACTACCACACGCCACGTCTCCCTCGCAATGACAGGCGGATTAGTTTCGCCGCCGGGCGGCATAATTGGGGGGTTGACATTCGCGCTTAATTTGATATACTATGCCCAACATAGAACGACTCCGAGCAGGAGGAGTACGCGGCACTGAGTTGCCAGAGAGGCAGGGTCATCGGCTGGAAGCCCCGCCACAACCACAACCGCGGAAGGTCGCCTGTGAGTTGATTGCCTGAAACTAAGTAGGGTAATCCGGTTCAGCCCGTTATCGCTGGTTGAGAGTGGGGTTTAGTTTAAAGTCGTCAGTCATCAGTTTTTAGTTATCAGTATTCAGGTATCAGAAGAACACTGATAACTGACAACTAATAACTGACAACTAAACCCCAAATCAAGGTGGTACCGCGAAAATCCCCTTTCGTCCTTGTGATGAAGGGGTTTTTATTTTGGAAGTAATCAAGGAGAACACCATGACCGCAGAGTTACCGTTTAATCCCGAAAAAGAGATGGCAAAAGCCTACGACCCGAAAGCGTTTGAAACGCCCATCTACCAGTGGTGGGAGTCGCGCGGGTATTTTAAACCGGAAGTCGCCCCCGCCGATGCCAAACCGTTTGTCATCGCCATTCCGCCGCCAAATGTCACCGGCGAATTGCATTTGGGGCACGCTATGTTCGTCGCGCTGGAAGATTTGATGATTCGCTATCACCGTATGAAAGGCGAAGCCGCGCTGTGGATTCCCGGCACCGACCATGCGGGCATTGCCACCCAATTGCAGGTGGAAAAAATGCTGCACCGCGAAGGCACCAGCCGCGAAGAAATCGGGCGCGAGGAATTTTTGCGCCGCACATGGGAATGGAAAGAGAAATACGGCGGGCACATCGTGCGCCAGTTGCGCCGACTCGGCGCGAGCTGCGATTGGGACCGCGAACGATTCACCATGGACGAAGGGCTTTCCCGCGCCGTGCGCGAAGCCTTTGTGACCATGTACGAAAAAGGTCTCATCTACCGCGGCGAATATCTCATCAATTGGAGCCCGGGTCTGCAAACCGCCGTCAGCGATTTGGAGGTGGAATACACCGAAGAAGATGGCAAACTCTACTATTTTAAATACCCCATCGCCGGCACGGATGATTATCTGCCGGTGGCAACCACCCGCCCCGAAACCATTTTGGGCGACACGGCGGTGTGTGTCCACCCCGATGATGAACGCTATCGCCATCTCATCGGCAAAACGTGTCTGGTTCCCATTTTGAACCGACCCATCCCCATCATTCACGATACCTATGTGGATATGGAATTCGGCACGGGTGCGCTGAAAATTACCCCCGCGCACGACCCGAATGACTTCGAGATTGGCAAACGGCACGGACTGCAAATCATCAATGTGATGAACCGCGACGCCACCATGAACGAAAATGCCGGAAAATACGCCGGTATGGATCGTTTTGAGTGCCGCGAAAAATTGTGGGCGGATATGGAAGCCGCCGGACTGACCATCCGGGTGGAAAATTACCGCCATCAAGTGCCGCGGTCGCAGCGCGGCGGCGAAATCATCGAACCGCTGGTCAGCACGCAATGGTTCGTGAAAATGCGCGGGCTGGCGGATGCGGGGCTGGAAGCGGTGCGCAGCGGGCAAATCCGCATCATCCCCGAACGGTTCACCAAAGTGTATTACCACTGGCTGGAAAATATCCGCGACTGGTGCATCAGCCGCCAACTGTGGTGGGGACACCGCATTCCGGTGTGGTACTGTCAGGATTGCGGCGAAACCATCGTGGCACGCGAAGACCCCACCGCCTGCCCGAAATGCGGCGGCACGCATCTGGAACAAGACCCGGACGTGCTCGACACATGGTTCAGCAGTGGGCTGTGGCCCTTCAGCACGCTCGGCTGGCCCCAAGATACGCCCGATTTCCGGCGATTTTATCCCACCGATGTGATGGAAACGGGATATGACATTCTCTTTTTCTGGGTGGCGCGAATGATTATGCAGGGGTTGCAGTTTACCGGAAAACCGCCCTTCCACACCGTCTATCTGCACGGGCTGGTGCGCGATGAACACGGGCACAAAATGAGCAAAACTGCCGGAAATGTGGTTGACCCGCTGGAGGTGATGGACGAATATGGCACGGACGCGCTGCGATTCACGCTGTTGACCGGCTCAACGCCGGGGAACGATATGAATCTGTCGCTGGAAAAAGTGGCGGCGAACCGGAATTTCAGCAATAAAATTTGGAACGCCACCCGTTTTGTGGTGAGCAATTTGCAGGATGACGGGGTGAGTGCCGGTTCGACAATGAATCTGGCGGCGCTCAGTTTGGCGGACAATTGGATTATGAGCCGTTTGAACCGGTTGATTGCCGATGTGACCCGTCTGCTGGACGAATACAATTTCGGTGAAGCGGGGCGGCAGATGTACGATTTCTTCTGGAGTGAATTTGCTGACTGGTATATCGAAATTGCCAAAATCCGGCTGAAAAGCGGCGACCGGCGCGTGGCGGCAACCACTCGCCAAATGCTGACGCTGGTGCTGGAACGCATTTTGCGGCTGATGCATCCGTACATTCCGTTTGTCACCGAAGCGGCGTGGCAGCACCTGCCGCACAGCGGCGATACGCTGATGCTGGCGCAGTGGCCCCAGGCGGGTATGACCAACGAGCGGGCGGAAGCCGATATGAACCTGCTCATCAATATCATCCGCGCCATTCGGAATGCGCGCTCGGAATATAATGTGGAACCGGGCAAGCGTGTCACCGCGCTGATTGCCGCCGGAGAAAAGGCGAAACTCATCAGCCGCCAGAAGGATATTCTCATCGCGCTGGCGAAACTCGATGCGGACACGTTCACCGTGGCGGAAACGCTGACAGAGAAACCCGCTGACGCGCTGACCATCGTGGCGGAGGGCGGTATCGAAATTTACCTGCCGCTGGCGGGGCTGGTGGATATTGCCGCCGAGCGGGCGCGGTTGCAGAAGGAATTGTCGCAGGTGGAACAGGGTATCGCCCGCAGCGAGAAAATGCTGGCAAACGAGAATTTCACCGGAAAAGCGCCCGCCGCTGTGGTTGACCGCGAACGCGCCAAACTGGCAGATTTGCAGGCGCAAGCGGCAAAACTCCGCGAGCGGTTGGCGTCAATGGAATAGCGAGTGACGAATGACGAATGACGAATAGCGAATGTATCTATTTAGCCAACCGGCAAACGCGGGGATTGCTTTGCCTGCGGCTCGTAATGACATTTCCGCGCCCAAAGCGTAGGGGCGACCCTTGTGGTCGCCCGAAACAGGGTTTTTAAATCTTTGCGACTTTGCGGCTTTGCGTGAGATGAATGTTTTTTAGGCACGCTGAATAGATAGCGAAAGGGGAATGTATGGCAAAAAAAGTTCTCGGATATACTCAACTGCAATGGACGTGTCCCGCTTGCGGCACACAAAATCGCGGCACTGCCAGATTCTGCATCAACTGCGGCACGGCTCAGCCCGAAGATGTGGAATTCCATCAAGCCAGCCACGAGCAAATTCTCACCGATATTGAAACGGTGAAAAAAGCGAAAGCGGGCGCAGACATCTACTGTTTTTACTGCGGCACGCGCAACCCTGCCGATGCGACCAATTGCAGTCAGTGCGGCGCAGACCTGTCGCAGGGAACGCGGCGCGAAAGCGGAAAAGTTGTCGGCGCATTTCAAGAATCATCAGCCGCCGAGAAAATTCCGTGTTCATCGTGTGGCGAAATGGTTGACCCCGATGCAGCGACATGCCCCTACTGCGGCGCGCCCATCCAAAAACCCGAAAAACCGAAACCGAAACCCGCTGCCCCGCCTGCCAAACCGGTGGGAAAAGGTGTGGTGATTGGTGTTGTGCTCTTCCTGCTGCTGGCGTGTTTTGGTGTGTATTTTCTGTTTCTCCGCACATCCGATGCCACCGCGCGCGTGCAGTCCGTCCATTGGACGCGCGCTATTGCCATCGAGGCGCTGGCGCCGGTTCGGCACGAAAACTGGCGAGACCAAATTCCCGCCGATGCGGTTATCGGCACGTGCACGCAAAAAGTCGAACATGTGCAGGATGACCCCGCACCCAATGCCAAAGAGGTGTGCGGCACGCCATACACGGTGGATAAAGGAAACGGTTACGGTGAAGTGGTGCAGGATTGCCAATATGAAGTTTACGCCGATTGGTGCGAATATACCGTGCAGGAATGGCAGGTGGTTGACCAAGTGGTGGCAGAGGGGAACGACCTTTCGCCACGCGACCCGCCATTGCCTGCGCTATCCAACAGCCAGCGAGCGGGCGGACGGAGTGCGGAGTATGAGATTCAATTCGATGCGGATGGCGAAACCTACACCTTCACCACCGGCGATGAAGAGTTGTTCCGGCGAGCGCAGCCCGGCACGCGCTGGATTTTGAAAGTCAACACGCTGGGCGCGGTGACGGGCATCGAACCGGCGGAGTGAGCGTTGAATTTTGGCAACAAAAAAGGGGCGGTTGCACACCGCCCCTTTTCTATTTCGCATCCATTCAGCGTTCACCCCCTCCCTAACCCTCCCCCTTTGAGGGGGAGGGAATATCATCCCCCCCTCCCTGAAAGGGAGGGGGCAGGGGGAGGGTAAAAATCCGGTCAAACAAAAAGTTTCAATAAGTTTAACAAAAAAGGGGCGGTTGCACACCGCCCCTTTTCTATTTCAACGGATATTCGGTTAAAATAGCCCGAC
>JALVZI010000030.1:0-2703 GCA_027022125.1 Anaerolineae bacterium
TTGCCGGAAATTCTCGCCATTGGCGATAAAGTTCGGCGTGTAGAGCGCACCCGCGAATTGTATGTGCAGTTGTTCAGAGAAGCCTTTCAAGTAGAAGCCGTCGCGCAGGCGCGGCAATATGCTTTCGGATTGCTTGCGTTGGGGTTGGTGCTGTGGCTGCTTCTCAACTATGCCTTTAAACATCATCACAACTCGCGTTATGTGGGGCAATTTTTCCAACTGACATTCTTTACGTGGGTTGGATGGTTGATTGGCAGTTTTACCTACAATTACATTCAAGCCCAATATGCCAAAGCGATGGAAAGCGGTAAAGAAATTACCATTTGGGTGCAGGTGATGTCTATTATGGGTGGGCTATTCCTGCTCTACTTCTCGTGGAAATTATGGCTCTATTCACAGCGACAAACCACCAGCACACCTAAAATGCTGACAACCGCCTTTGCATCAATCGGCTTGCTTTCCGGCGCGTGGATTTTAATCGGTGAAGTTCCCCCGGTAATTGCCGCCGGAGACAAAGCCCTGTGGAACGGCTTACTGGTGACGGTGTGGTATTCAATGGGAACCGTCCCCATCCAACTGGCAGTGGGCTTGGCAATAGCCTATCTGTTGTATCAGGATATCAAAGCCAAATCTTTCTTCCGAATGCTATATTTTATTCCATATATCACACCGGCGGTTGCCAGCGCATCGGTTTTCCGCATTATGTTCTCCAACCGTCCCACGGGGATGATGAACAATATTTTGGCATTTTTCGGGCAAGAACCACTCAAATGGTTGCTAGAGCCGAATCCTGTTTTCAAAATCTTTGGGTTGCCCGGTCCCAGTTTGGCACTGGTAGTAATTATTCTGTTCGGCATTTGGACGTATTCCGGCTACAATGCGGTTATTTTTTTAGCCGGGTTGGGCAGTGTACCGCGCTCGCTGTATGAGGCGGCACAAATTGACGGCGCGAACCGCTGGCAGTCATTTCGGCATGTTACCCTGCCATTGCTGTCGCCCATTACCTATTTTCTGTCGCTGCTGGGGGTCATCGGCACATTTAAAGCATTTAACCACATATTTGTGTTACGCAACCCGGCGGCATTACGCTCGGTTGATACACTGAGTATGGTTATTTGGGATTTGATTAAAACCGATAGCCGTTACGGGTACGGTACAGCCGTTGCCTTTATCTTGTTCGGAGTGGTGTTAATTTTAACCATAATCAACAATAACGTGCAAGGAAAGCGGGTGTTCTATGGCTAATGTAACTGCGACAAAACCGATAGCCAATCGAAAACCGATAAAATGGTGGAATATCATCGTTTATATTGTGTTGTCGGTGGGCAGCATTGCGATGATATTGCCCATGTATTGGACAATTGCCGTATCGTTTATGACTCGCGCCGAAGCGATTGCCTTCCGCTGGCTCCCGTCGGCGCCACAGGTGGGCAATTATGCCGAAGCATGGAGAGAAGCGCAGTTTTCGGAGTATTTTGTCAACAGCGTTATCATCACCACCATCACTGTAACGGGCATTGTGATTTTCAGCGTGCTGGCGGCGTATGCCTTCGCCCGGATGGAATTTTTCGGCAGAGATTTGCTTTTCTCGCTGTTGCTGGCAACTATTTTCATCCCGGAAATGGTTTTACTGCTGCCGAATTTCCTCACAGTGACGTGGCTGGGGCGCATCGGTCCCATCCCGTGGGTTGACAACTGGCCCGCGCTAACCATCCCGTTTATGGGCAATGTGTTCAGCATCTTTTTGCTGCGGCAGTTTTTCACCCAAATACCGAATGACCTGTTCGACGCGGCGAAAATTGACGGCGCGGGGCATTTGCGTTTTTTAACCAGCATCGTCCTTCCGCTTTCGCGCGCGCCGATTATGACCGTCATTATCTTCGCATTCATCGGCTCGTGGAACGCGCTGGCGTGGCCCCTGTTGGTCACCAACAGCGCCGATTGGCGACCGATTGCGGTCGGGCTGACCAATTTTTTGGACGAAGAACAACAACGTGTGCATTTGCAAATGGCGGGAGCGGTCATTACAATGATACCCGTGTTACTGATATACTTTTTCACTCAAAAACAATTCACCGAAGGAATTGCGTTGAGTGGCTTGAAAGGGTAAAATATGAATTGTTTTTAACCTTCAAAAGGAGGTGGTGCGTTCCAACACACTGGAAAAATTGTTGTTAATGAAAGTATAAAAGATTTAGCAAAAAACTTTGGAGGAGATTTTTAATTATGAACAAGCGACTTTCGCTATTAGTAGTATTACTGGTTGCCGTTGCGATGGCAGTTGCGGCTTGTGGTGGTGGTGCTGCCCCCACCCAAGCACCGGCTGAAAAAGCAACCGAAGCCCCGGCTGCCCAGCCGACCGAAGCACCCACTATGGCGCCGACCGAAGCCCCGACTGCCGCGCCAACTGAAGCCCCCGCTCAGCCCGAACAAAAAACGTTCAAAGTCGGGCAAGTAACCGACGTGGGCGGCATTAACGATGCCAGTTTCAACGAGTTGGCGTGGAAAGGTATGCAAGATGCCGAACTTGATTTTGGCGTGGAAATTAACTTCCTTGAATCTCAGCAACAAACCGATTACGAAAAGAACATCAACGAATTCCTGCAACAGGATTATGACCTGATTGTGACTGTCGGCTTTTTGCTGGGTGATGCGACTGAAGCCGCCGCCGAAGCCTACGGCGCCATGACCTTTGCCGTCGGT
>JALVZI010000030.1:2713-4889 GCA_027022125.1 Anaerolineae bacterium
GACGTAGACTACCTGCAAGCCCCCAACATCTGGCAATCGAACTTCTCTACCGATGAAGCCGCATTCTTGGCTGGCTACCTTGCCGCCGGCGTGAGCAAAACCGGTAAAGTCGGCACCTTCGGTGGTATCAACATTCCGCCGGTGGTCATCTTCATGGTCGGTTTTGAAAAAGGTGTTGATTACTACAACCAGCAGCACGGCACCAACGTGGAAGTGCTCGGCTGGAGCACCGACAAAGGCGACGGACTCTTCACCGGCAACTTCGACAGTCTGGATGATGGTCGTACCTTCGCCGAAAACCTCTTTGATGAAGGCGCAGACGTGGTTATGCCCGTTGCCGGTCCTGTCGGGCTGGGAACCGCAGCCGCCGCCAAAGACCGCGGTATGCTGATGATTGGCGTTGACCAAGACTGGTACAACAGCGCTCCCGAATACAAAGAAACCTATCTGACCAGCGTTTTGAAACGTGTTGACCTCGTTTCGTACCAAGCAGTGGAAGCACTTGTTAACGGTACGTTTGAAGGCGGCGTGCATCATTACACACTGGCAAACGGCGGCGTCGAACTGGCTCCGTTCCACGACAACGCCAACCTCGTCTCGGCTGATTTGCAAGCCGAACTCGACCAAATCAAACAAGACATCATTGACGGCAAACTGTCCACCGGTTGGGCAGAATTTATGGGCAACCCGCCCGCACCCGCCGAAGAAAGTTCAAGCGAAGTGCCGGCATTCGTGTGGCCCGAAGCCCCCGCTCCCGATGGTCCGTTGGCAGGCATCGACCCCACCGGTCAAACTGTTGTATGGTGGCACAACCACCGCGGTAGCCGCGAAGAAAAATTGCAAGCCATCATCGACAAATTCAACAACGAAAACCCCTACGGTATCACTGTTGAAGGTGTCTCGCAGGGGCACTATGGCGACATCCGCGACAAAATGAGTGCCGGCATTACCAGTGGCGACCTGCCGCAAATTGTGGTTGGTTACCAGAACGATGAAGCCTTCTACGCCTCTGTGGATGCGCTCACCGATATGAACACCTACGTTGATGACCCGTACTGGGGCTTGAGTGAGGAAGACAAAGCGGACTTTGTGCCCGGTATTTACATGCAAGATGTCCACCCGGCATTTAACAATGCGCGCCTCGGCTTCCCACCCAACCGCTCTATGGAAGTGTTGTACTACAATAAAACCTGGTTGGAAGAACTCGGTTACGACCCGGCAATTATGTCCGCCGTCACCCCCGAACTGTTTGAGGAAATTGCTTGCGCCGCTGCCAAAGACCGCGGCGATGGCGAAGGCGGCTACATCATCCGCTTCGATGCCTCGCAGGTTGCTGCTGCCGCTTTTGCTCGTGGCTCCAGTGTACTCACCGAAGACGGCTTGCATTACCAATACAACACTCCCGAACTGGTTGACTACTTTGAACAAATCCGCCGCATGTACAAAAACGGTTGCGCGTGGATTTCACCGGAACGCTACCACGATGCAGAATTTGCCGCACGGCAAGCCATCTTCTACATTGGCTCCACCTCCGGCTTGCCCTTTGCGCAAGGCAGTATGGACGAAGCCAACAACAAAGACGAATGGGACATCGCACCGCAGCCTTACACCACCGACACCCCGCGCCAAAACCTGTATGGTGGCAGCGTGATGATGCCGAAATCCACTCCGGAAAAAGAACTCGCCGCGTGGATTTTCATCAAATGGTTCACCAGTCCCGAACCGCAGGCAGAATGGGTCAAAGCATCCAACTACTTCTCGCCGCGTTACAGCACCGCCAAACTGTTGGATGATTACATTGCTTCTAACCCCAAATACCAAACTGCACTCGGTATGCTGCCCTACGCCGTCCACGAACCGCAACTTATCAGCTACTACGATGTCCGCAAACTGGTTAACGATGCCTTCCAAGAAATCGTCAACACCGATGTAGACATCAAAACCAAATTGGACGAAGTTACCGAACAGGCTAACGAACTCCAA
Organism: Anaerolineae bacterium; assembly: GCA_027022125.1. GTDB lineage: Bacteria > Chloroflexota > Anaerolineae > 4572-78 > 4572-78 > JANTHQ01. The sequence continues at coordinate 4,697 of JALVZI010000030.1, forward strand.
GACGAAGAAATGCAGTAAATTTGTCGCTGTATGACAGGGGGGCGCACAAATGCGCCCCCTTTTTCATTTTTGAAAACCTCAATTCGAGATAAAATTTTCAGTCCACAGATTCACACAGATGAGCGCAGATTTTCACAGAGAACTTGTTGAAACTTTTTGTGTAACTGAAATTAAGCCACGAATTTTCACAAAT
>JALVZI010000030.1:4899-5254 GCA_027022125.1 Anaerolineae bacterium
CCACAGCAAAACATAGTGGATTCCCGCTTTCGCGGGAATGACATTTAAAAAATTGCCGATGGTTTCTGTAATTTTGGCACACTTTTCAAAAGTTTCATTTAGTTCAGAAAAAATAAGAATCAGTGTAAATCTGTGTTTATCTGTGGACTATTTTACTTCAATTGAACATTGTTTCGCTTATCCCGAGCTCATGTTGAAAGGAAACTATGACCCCGAAAATCATTTGCCTGCACCATAACGACCAAGACGGACACTGCGCAGGCGCCATCGTGCGCCACCGTTTCGGCGATGCCGTTGCCCTGCACGAAATTGACTATGGATTGCCCGTACCGTGGGATGCCCTCAATGCCGCAGA
>JALVZI010000031.1 GCA_027022125.1 Anaerolineae bacterium
AAAAAATGCTTTTGAAAAAAGTGATAAAACAAGGTCGTCCAATCAATCCGAGTATTGAAAAATCGCTGAATGGTACGATAACTGCCACCTTTGCCTGCCCAGCGTGAGATGCCCAACATTGTAACCCTACCGGACATCGCCAGCAGTGCTCGCACCACCACAGCCATTTGACGCAGCAATGTTCGTTCATCTGAATTGACGATTTCTGTTAATAATGTGATAATATCCGACATGAGCAGTTGTTTCCTTTACGCTTTTCTCCTTGGTCGGTAAAAAACGTATCGTACTCAACTGCTCTCTTTTTCGCCAATTTTTGGCGAAGGTATTGATAAACCGCCATCGGGTATATTTTGGCGGCGGAGGTCAAAAATGATTCGACGTATTATTCCGTTCATCCTTTCGGCAATTGTGCTGGCAGCGCATTTTCTGCGATTCGCCAACTTCCCCATAATGATTTTCTCGCTGGCTGTGCCGTTTCTGCTGCTCATAAAAAAACGATGGGCGCTGCTGACCGTGCAGGCGCTCACCGTTGCCGGCGGACTTTTTTGGATTAAAGTTGCGGTTGACAATTTGTGGCTTCGGCTGGCAGTGGGTGAACCGTGGCTGCGAATGGTGGCAATTCTGCTGGCGGTCTCGCTGTTCACGCTGTGGTCGGCATGGTTGCTGGCAAGCGATACCGTGGCGGAAAAGTATTTGTAGCAGGCGGAGGTAGGAGCGGCTCGCGAGCCGCCCCTACGGATTTTGGCGTTATTTTCCGAAACACCAATCATTTTCTCGGCTTCGTAAGGGCACGCTGCAACGTGCCCCTACCCCTGCCCGCCACTGTATCCCCCGCCATCGCTTTTCCGCCAATCGAGCGAGTTGATGTACTCCAAACTTTGATGCCGGAAATAGGTGTTATACAACTCGGCGTAATGCCCGCCGCGTGCCATCAACTGCTCGTGATTCCCTTCTTCGATGATGGAACCGTTTTCCAGCACGATGATGCGGTCGGCGGAGCGAACGGTGGATAGCCGGTGGGCAATCAATATGGATGTGCTGCGCGCCAGAATTAAATCCATCGCTTCCTGAATTTGCGTTTCGGTAAAGGGGTCGATGCTGGCAGTGGCTTCATCCAAAATAAAGATTGCCGGTTCCTGTGCTAGCACGCGGGTGAGCGCTACCAACTGCCGCTGCCCCATCGAAAGCCGCCCGCCGCGCTCACCGACATCGGTTTGCAAACCTTCCGGCAGCGTTTCCAGCCACTCTCCCCCGCCGATTTGCCGCGCCACGGCTTCCACTTCCGCGTCAGACAGGTCGGCGCGGGCGTAACGGATATTTTCCGCCACTGTGCCGGAAAACAGAAAGGGCGTTTGCGACACCACCCCCAAATGGCGGCGGTAATCCGTCAAATCGAACGTGCGGATGTCCTGCCCGTCAATCAGAATTCTACCATCCTGAAATTCGTAAAAACGGGTTATCAATTTGACGATACTGCTTTTGCCCGCGCCGGTATGTCCCACCAGTGCCACACTCTCGCCGGGGGCAACCCGCAGCGAAAAATCCGCCAGCACCTGCTCCTGCTCGCTGTATCGAAAATAGACGTGCTCGAAGGCAATTTCGCCCCGGAGTCCACTTTTATCAACCAAGCGGTCGTCCACCTGCTGAACCGCCGGTTCAGCGTCAATCAGCGCAAAAATCCGCTCGGAAGCAGAAAGCCCGGCTTGCAATTGCGACCAAAATACCGACAGGTTTATCATCGGAAACCAGAATCTATCCACACTCGCCATGAACAGATACCACGCCCCAACCGTCACCAATCCCTGCTCGGCGGTGATGCCGCCCCAGTAGAGCAGCGCCGCCGTGCCAAACGCCGACATCACGTTCAGCACGGGAAAAATCCCGGACAGCACGAACCCGCGCCGCAGATTCACCTGATATGATTGCTCGTTAACGGCGTTAAATTCGCCGTAAATGGCGGCTTCCTGCCGGAAATTTTTGGCGATGCTGATGCCGGTGACGGCTTCTTGAATGGCGGCGTTCACTTTTGCCAGCACACGGAATCCCCGCCGGGTAACATATCGCGCCAACCGCCGAAAATAGGTGGTCAGCATAACCACAAATGGCACCAGCGCCAGCAGCGCCAGCGTCAGTTGCCACGAGATTCGCAGCAAAAATACCAACAGAATCAGTACCAGCAAAACTTGGCTGGCAATATCGGTGACCAGTTGCACCACTTGGGCAAATTCCTGCGTGTCAGAGGTGATGCGGCTGATGATACGCCCCGATTCAAACTCGTCGAAAAAGGTCATATCATGGTTGATGGATGCCTGAAACGCATCGTGGCGCAGTGCGGAAACCACATCGCCGATGAGCCGTGCCAGCAATCGCCGCCGCGCCCAGTTTGCGCCCCAAATGCCCACGCCGAAAATGGTCATCCCCGCCGTGAGCAGCCCGATAGCCGGCAGGGTCGGCGTGCCAGCCAGCGCCGAAACCGCCTGAGAAACCAGTAACGGCACGCCTGCCCCGGCAACGGACACAACCGCCACAAAAAATATCGCCCACAGTACCCGTTTTTTGTGCGGTTTAAAATACCCGGAAATGCGAACCATCAACTCGCGGTCGCTGTAACTCCGGTCGTATGCTTCTGTATCCAATCCGGCGAATAAACCCATAAAACCTCGGTGGTATGGAGTATGGAGCAAGAAGCAAGGGTCTCTGCTTCCTGCTCCTTGCTTCCTACTCTCTGCTACTCGTAGCGTGCAAAAATGTTGCGGTACGCCTCCGATTCGCGGAAAAGGGTGTCGTGATTGCCCATCATCGCCACACGACCTTTTTTCAGCACCACAATCATATCCGCCCAGCGGATTTGCGATAGCCGGTGGGTGATGAGAATGGTGGTGCGCCCGCGACTCGCCTGCTCGATGGCACGCTGAATTTTGTCTTCGGTGGCACTGTCAATCGCGCTGGTGGAATCGTCCAAAATGAGAATCTTCGGGTCGGTGAGAAATGCCCGCGCCAGCGCCAGCCGCTGCCGCTGCCCGCCGGAAAGCGTCACCCCGCGCTGCCCGATGACGGTATCGTACCCGTCTTTAAACGCCATAATGAAATCGTGCGCCTGCGCCGCTTTTGCCGCTTCGATGATTTCCGTGCGGGTGGCACTCGGCGCGCCGAAAGCGATATTCTCGGCGATGGTGCGCGAAAAGAGATAGATGTCCTGCTCGATGATGGAAATTTGCCGCCGCAGCGCCTCCAAATTCCAATCGCGCACATTCACCCCGCCGATGACAATTTTTCCGGCGGTAACATCATACGTGCGGTTGATGAGTTTTGCCACCGTGCTTTTGCCCGCCCCCGTCTGCCCGACAATTGCCACCGTCTGCCCCGGTTCCACCGCAAAACTGACATTTTCCAGCGCGTTGGTTTCGCCGGTGTAACTGAATGTCACCTCATCGAACACGATGCTGCCATCCATTTCACCGTCAAATCCGGCGGCATTCTGGTCGAGTGTGGTTTCTGCATTTATCAGATGCAGCACTCGCCGCGCGCTGGACATACCGCTGGACACGCGCGAATATGCAAACTGCGCGGCAAAAGTCGGAAAACCGAACATGGTCAGCATACCATTGAACGCCACCACATCCCCCACTCCGATTTGCCCCCAGCGATAGAGCAGCAAACTGTGGAACAATCCCGCCGCTTGCAACAAACCCAGCAGCAGCAACGGGTAAAATTTCGCTTCAACATCGCCCTGCCGCACAAATGCGTTTCGCCAGTTTTTCAGCGCGCGGTCGAAACGCGCCGTTTCTCGCGCCTCTTGCGCCGCGCCTTTCACCGTTTCCACCCCGTCGATTGCCTCTGCCAGCGTGGTATTCAGTTCGCCAAACGTTTTTCGCTCCGCTTCCGTCACCGGACGCAGGCTGTCCAAATATCCTTTCAGCAAAAAACCGTATATCAGCGCATACGCCGCCGGAACCACCAGCAATTGGGGGTGAATGGACGGCACCAGAACGAAGGGCGCAATCATAAAATTGATGGAGCCGATGACCAGATTCAAACCGGGGTTAAACGCCAAATTAATTTCGCGGACATCATTGGTAGCGCGCGCCATCAAATCGCCGGTGGATTGATTATCGTGAAACGACATATTTTTGCCGATGAGACTGAGATACAACTCATCGCGAGCATCGCGTTCCACCTGCTGCCCGATGGCTTCGCTGCTGAAATTGCGCATCAGCATCAGCACGCCACGCACCAACTGCGAGCCGATGAGCAGCAGCGCGGTGGTTCCCAGCGCAACAGCCCCCTCTTTTTTGGTCACAATATCGAACCCGCGCCCAATGAACATCGGCACCAGCCCCGCACCCATCCCATTGCCGAATGCGCCGACAATAATGCCCAGCAGCAGCAATTTGTGGTGCATGGCGTGCGACCACAGCCAGCGAATCGGGCTGCGGCGGTCAGATTGCCACGTTTTTGAAACGGAAAATTCTGCAAGCGTCATAGTTATTGGTTGATTGGAGATTGGTGATTGGAGATTAGAGTGTGTTGACGTTTCATTTTCAATGGGGAAAACGCATCCTGAGTAGCAGTTTGCGGTGCAAACCGCGTATCGAAGGGCGTTTTCCCTGCCGATTTTTCACCCTTCGATACGCCCTGCGGGCTACTCAGGATGAAAAATCGGCAAACACCAACAAATCAATCCCCAACCTGAACCGGCACAATCTGCACACCGATATTCTCGAACCCGTCACCCAGCGGATGGTACACCACAATTTGCAGCGAATCGGGTCGGAGACCGGCAGGCAGGTCGAAAACATATGCGTCCGGTACAATTTCACCGAGCTGCCATCGCCCGGTGGGATACGTGTTCCATACAGGTTGGTGGTCTTGGATGAACTCACCCCGTTCACCCGTGAGCAATTGTCCATTATACCACAATCGCACCGAAATTGTGTAATCGGTGGACATCACTTTTTCCGCCGACCAGAACAGCATTACCAGCGAACCGCCGCGCGACACCCGCACCCCGCGCAGTGCCATTTCCCCGCCGAAATCGGCATCGGTGGGTGTGACTCCGGCGGGCAAAGTGGTCAGCGGTTGGGGCGAAAGTCGAATCAGTGTGCCGCCGACGGCTTGCGGGTGTGCCGCCGGGTCTATCAATTGCGGAAAGGCTATCGCCGCGTTGCGGGTGATATATTCGGCGGGCGTACCCGGTTTTTTCAGCACGATGGGCGGCTCGGCACGCCAGATGATGGTCAGATATTGCAGC
>JALVZI010000032.1 GCA_027022125.1 Anaerolineae bacterium
TGGAAAAATTGCGGCTCGGCATGTACATTTTCATCCGCGAGGCGACCAATGCCCACAACCTGCTGCCACTGCTGCCGATGATTACCCCCGAAAACAGTCGCCGCATTTGCCTGTGCACCGACGACCGTCACCCCGCCGATATTCTCGACCAGGGGCATATCGATTATATGGTGCGCACTGCCATCGAAAAAGGCGTGCCGCCGATTACCGCCATCCGTATGGCAACCCTCAACCCCGCCGAGTATTTCGGCTTGCACGACCGGGGCGCAATTGCACCGGGTCGCCGCGCCGATTTGGTGGTTTTCTCTGACCTGAACGACATTCACGCCGAAAAAGTCTATCGCGGCGGAAAACTGGCGGCGGAAAATGGCACGGTCATTCCGTGGGAACGTCCCCCGCGCGGCACGGTGCTGCGCAGCACCATCAATATCGACTGGCGCAAAATTGATATTTCCATCCCCGCCGAAGGGGAAAACGTGCGTATCATCGGCGCGATACCCAACCAACTCATCACCGAAAATATTGTGGAACCCGCCAAAATTGAAAACGGGTTCGCCGTGGCGGATGTGAGCCGCGACATATTGAAAATGGTCGTCATCGAGCGGCATATGGCAACCGGAAACGTGGGCAAAGGATTTGTGCGCGGACTGGGGCTGAAAAAGGGCGCGATTGCCTCGACCGTGGCGCACGACCATCACAATTTGGTGGTCGCCGGGGCAGATGACGAAAGTATGCTTGCCGCCGCGCACGCCGTCGCCGAAACACGGGGCGGGTTGGCGGTGGCACTGGGCGACAAAGTGCTGGCACAAGTGCCGCTGCCCATCGCCGGGTTAATGAGCGACCAGCCCATCGAAACGGTGCGCCGCCAAATGGATGAATTGCTCGCCGCCGCGCACAAATTGGGTTCACCGGTGCATGACCCGTTTATGTCGCTGGGATTTCTCGCGCTGCCGGTCATTCCCAGCCTGAAACTCACCGATATGGGACTGGTGGATGTGGATAAATTTGAAATTGTTCCACTTTTTACAACCGGTTGACAAAATTACCTTTTTGGGTTAAAAATAACCATCCCAAAAGGAGGTGTAACGGCAAAAGAATATCGCGGTTTTTTGTAAAAATACCAACTGCAACAAATTTTATTTTATGGAGGAGATAAAAATGAAACGTATTGTTTCGCTGTTATTGGTCGTTGTCGCTTTGGCGCTGGTTGTTACCGCGTGCGGCGGCACAAAAGCCACCCAAGCCCCGGCAACGGAAAAACCGGCTGCTCAAGCCACCCAAGCCCCGGCAGAACAACCCACCCAAGCCCCCACCAAAGCCGCCGAACCGGCAGGTCAAACCGAAACGGTGGGCAAATACCAAATTCCCGCCATTGAAGAAGGCAAATACAATGTGGCATTTGTGTATGTCGGTCCGCACGATGACGGCGGTTGGACGCAAGCGCACGATGTCGGTCGGCAATATGTGGAAGAGAATGTTGACAACGTTCACACCGCGTATGTCGAACTGGTCGCCGAAGGCGCGGACGCCGAACAAGTCATCCGCTCGCTGGCACGCAAAGGCTTCGATGTCATCTTCACCACTTCTTTTGGGTATATGGATGCCTCTGAAATTGTGGCGGAAGAATTCCCCGATGTGGACATCATCCACCTGACCGGTTTCAAATCCAACGGCGAAAACTTTGGCAATCTGATGGGCGCGATGGAAGATATGAAATATCTCGCCGGTATGCTTGCCGGTTCACGCGCCAAAATGGATGGCAGTACCAAAATCGGTTACATCGCCACCTTCCCCATCCCCGAAGAACTGCGACTGGGTAACGCATTCGCGCTCGGTATCCAGAAAACCTGCCCCGAATGTAAACTCGATGTGCGTTGGATTTTCACATGGCACGACCCCATCGTGGAAAAAGAAGCCGCATCATCGCTGTTTGATGCCGGTGCAGATGTTGTGATGACCGGCGCCGACACCCCCGCCCCCGCCGAAGTTGCTCCCGATGGCAAATGGGGTATCACTTACGACTATAAAGGCAACTGCACCGTGCCCGCATGTCTCACTTCCATGTACTGGAACTGGGGTCCCATTTACGCCAAAATCGTAGAAGATTCCCGCGCCGGCACGTGGAAAGGCGGCTCGGAATACTTTGACGCCGACAGCGGTGGTCTGGGACTGTATGGCTTTATGGAAGGCGAAAAAATGCAGCCCGGCGTCGCCGAACTGCCGAAAGAAGACCTCGATTTGGTCAAAGGCACGCTCGACAAAATGCTCAAAGGCGAATTCACCCGCTTTGACGTGTTCAAAGGACCCATCAAAGACAACCAAGGCAACATCGTGGTTCCCGAAGGGCAAAGTTTGGAACAAGCCGACCTTGACGGCTTCAAACAATTTGGCAGCCCGTGTAAAATCTGCATGTACTGGTGGAACGAAAACGTCACCGCCGAACTGCCTGAACTGAAATAACATACGCCGGGGGGCAAGCCGATTGCGCGGCTTGCCCCCCCCCGATTGCCACCTGTCAAAGGCTATTGTGGGGACACGTAACTACCCAGCAGCGCCGAAGCAATCTCCGGTTGCAAATGCGAAAATAACACATAGATTGCACTGATTATAGAGATTTTTGTGGTTACCTGAAAGAACCACAAAAATCTCGGTGTACTCTGTGAAAACTCTGCGATTCTCTGTGTTCCATCGGGCACGCTGAACAGTCACGGGTGCACAATGGTCGTTGACGTGTGGAAAATCACCATCGCAAAGGACAGATTTATGACCAACGCAGTAGAAATGCACGACATTGTTGTCCGCTTTCCAGGCGTGTTGGCAAACGACCACGTGAATTTCACCCTGAAAACCGGCGAAATTCACGCGCTGCTCGGTGAGAACGGCGCGGGGAAAAGCACGCTGATGAACGTGCTTGCCGGGTTGTACCAACCCACCGAAGGCACCATCAAAGTACATGGCAAACCAGTCAGTTTCAACTCTCCCAAAGATGCCATCGCCGCCGGAATCGGGATGGTTCACCAACATTTTATGCTTGTGCCCACCCAAACCGTCACCGAAAACATCTTGCTGGGGCTGGACGAACCGAAATTCTTTTTGAACCTGCCCAAATACGACCAGAAAATTTTAGAGTTGGAAGAGCAATTCGGACTGCACGTGCCGCCCACCGCCAAAATTTGGCAACTCTCGGTCGGCGAACAACAGCGCGTCGAATTGCTGAAAATGCTCTACCGCGGCGCAGACATTCTTATTTTGGACGAACCGACCGCCGTGCTCGCCCCGCAGGAAATTGACGAGTTGATGAGCACCCTGCGCAGTATGGCGGCACAGGGCAAATCCATTATTTTCATCAGCCATAAATTGCACGAAGTTACCCAAATTGCCGACCGTGTGACCGTGCTGCGCAAAGGAAAAGTTACCGCCGAAGGCATTGATGCCGCCGGGCTGACCGCCGAAAAACTGGCGCAGTTGATGGTCGGGCGCGAAGTGGTTTTCACCGTGAAAAAATCCGACCGCGAACCGGGCGATGTGGTGCTGGACGTGCAAAATGTCAGCGCTATCAACGATAAAGGTGTGCCCGCCCTGCGCAGCGTTTCACTGCAAGTGCGCAGCGGTGAAATTTTGGGTATCGCCGGGGTGGCAGGCAACGGGCAAAGCGAACTGGCGGAAGTCATCACCGGATTGCGCCCCTGCACCGGCAAAATTACCGTCAACGGGGTGGATGTCGCCAACCGCCCGCCGATTGTCGCCATTAACAGCGGTGTGGCACACATTCCGGAAGACCGGGGAAAAGTGGGCACCGCCCCCAATCTCACCATCACCGAAAATACCATTATGAAAAACTACCGGTATGAACCGGTGGGCAACGGTTGGTCGATTGATTTCAGCAAAGCGCGCAATTTTGCCCGACAGTTGAAAGAGAAATATGATATTCTCGCGCCGAGCGTGCGTATTCCCGCCCGAAAACTGTCCGGTGGCAACCTGCAAAAAGTCATTCTCGCCCGCGAAATTTCCGCCAATCCCCAACTGATGGTCGCCGTGCAACCAACGCGCGGGCTGGATGTCGGCGCGATTGAAGCCGTGCAAACCCTGTTGCTGGCACAGCGCGAAGCCGGTGCGGCAATTCTGCTCATTTCGGAAGAGTTGGAAGAACTTTTCTCGCTCAGTGACCGCATTGCCGTAATTTACGAAGGTAAAATTATGGGCATCGTCCCCGCCAAAGAAGCAAACATCCACGACATCGGGCTGATGATGACCGGGCACGCAGTGAATAGCGAAGAACGAGTAGCGAATAGCGAGTAGGGATAGAGATAGAGATAGGGATAGGGATAGAAAGTGAGAAAATGAGAAAGTGAGACTTTGGACTTACAACTTTGGACTTGGGACTGACTGTTACCCTGCTACCTTGAACTTGAAACTTTGAACCATACCTCACTCAGGAACAACACCATGCCATTTTCATTCGTTTTTGAAAAAAGAGTCGAAGATGTCCCCCGCTGGTATCCGTTTGTGACCACACTGGGCGCCATCATTATCGCATTTGTCGTCAGTGGCATCATTCTGAAACTCATCGGCGGGCAACCGCTGGTGGTCGGCAAATACTTTTTCACCGCCACGTTTGGCAGTTGGGCGGTCTTCTCTGACACACTGGTAAAAGCCACCCCGCTGATTTTGGTCGGGCTGGCGTGCGCCATCGCTTTTAAAATGAAACTGTGGAACATCGGCGCGGAAGGGCAGTTTTATGCCGGTGCATTTGCCGCAAGTTTGGTGGTGCTCATCCCCATTTTGCCGCCAGACGCGCCAAAATGGCTCACGCTGGGGTTAATGGCAGTTTTCGGGATGATTGGCGGCGCAATTTGGGGATTCATTCCCGGTTATCTGAAAGCCAAATTTGAAATTAACGAAATTATCACCACCCTGATGTTAAACTATGTGGCAATTTTGTGGAACAACTTTTGGATTTTCAACACGTGGAGCGACGCCGGTTTTCAAATGACGCCGACATTCCCAAAATCGGCGTGGTTGCCCCGTTTGACCGATTACGCCCGCGCATATAAACATTTTATGGAAACAGGCAATCCCGCCATCACCGGTTTTTTGAAAAGCATCGGGCTGGAACGCATTTCCGGGATGACCCTGCATCTCGGTGTGGTTTTCGGGCTGATAATGGTAGTGGTGGTGTGGTGGATTTTGGAACGCAGCCGCTGGGGGTACGAAATTAAACTCAT
>JALVZI010000033.1 GCA_027022125.1 Anaerolineae bacterium
GGGTCAGGGGGAGGGGGCAAATCGGCGATAATACAATGTCGAACACTTGCCGGATCTCAAACTGCATAAAGTGAGTTATCGAATGAATGAGAAACGAAAAATCCGCGTGGGCGTTCTGTTCGGGGGGAAATCGGGTGAGCATGAAGTGAGCCTGACTTCCGCACAGAATGTAATGGCGGCGATGGATAAATCGAAATATGAAATCGTGCCCATCGGTATCACCAAAACGGGGTTGTGGCTGACGGGTGAAAAAGTGATGGCGCAATTGACCGGCGCGGCGGAAATGCCGCCGCAACTCGCCGCGCGGGCGGCATCGAGCCGTAGTTTGACACCGTTTTTGGATGATTCGGTGGTGACGCGCGATGCCGCGCTCGGCGCGCTGGATGTGATTTTCCCCGTGCTGCACGGTCCCATGGGCGAAGACGGCACGGTGCAGGGATTGCTGGAACTGGCGGATTTGCCGTATGTCGGCTGCGGGGTGCTGGGCAGTGCCGCATCGATGGATAAAGTGGTGGCGAAAGATATTTTCCGCGCGCACGGCATTCCGGTGCTGCCATATATCACCGTGCTGCGCAAAACGTGGGTCGCCGAGCCGGACACGGTGCGGGCGCAGATTGAATCGGCGCTGGCGTATCCCGTTTTTGTGAAACCCGCCAACATGGGTTCCAGCGTGGGTATTTCAAAAGTGCACGCGGCGGATGAACTGGCAGCGGCAATGGATGAAGCCGCGCAGTATGACCGCCGTCTGCTGGTGGAACAGGGCATCAACGCGCGGGAAATCGAAATCAGCATTTTGGGCAACGATGACCCGCAATCCTCTGTGCCGGGCGAAGTTGTGCCCAGCCGCGAATTTTACAGTTATGCCGCCAAATATATTGACGGCGACAGCAAATTGCTCATTCCCGCGCCGTTGGAACCGGAACAGACGGCGGCAGTCAAAAAATACGCCATCGTCGCGTTTTTGGCGCTGGATTGCTCGGGGCTGGCGCGGGTGGATTTTCTGCTCGACCGCGAATCGGGCAAAGTTTATCTGAATGAAGTGAATGCCATGCCCGGTTTCACCAAAATCAGCATGTACCCCAAATTGTGGGCTGCCAGCGGGCTGGGTTATTCGGCATTGATTGACCGTTTGATTGAGTTGGCGCTGGAACGGCACGCCGAACGCAAAAAAAATCGCACCGATTTTAACGTTTCCGAGGCAACATGAGCCGACAGGAATAGTCCACAGATTCACACAGATTTACACTGATTTTTTATTTTTCTGTGAAAATCTGTGTCCATCTGTGTCCATCTGTGGACTGAAAATTTTATCCTGAACCGATGTTACTTTATGACGCAGTTGAGTATATATGAGGCAACATGAGCCGACAGAAAAAGGAAGTAACCTACACTCCGAAAACCAAAACCCGGCGGCGACGGTCGGCGCGGCGGTTGGGCAAAAACGCCACGCTGGAAAGTCGGGTGGGTGGCAACACGCTGCGATTCGTTGCCGGTGCTACCGCCGGAAAGTCGCGGTCGCGCCCGAAGGTTCACTTTTCCACCGCGAAAATCGCAGGGGTGCTGGTGCTGCTGGCGGTGCTGGCGGGGGTGTATGTGTTGTTCGGCACGGATAAATTTTATGTGTACGGCGCAGACATCAGCGGCAATCGGGTGCTCAGCGCGGATGAAATTTATCGCGCCAGCGGGGTGGACAGTCTGTCGATTTTCTGGGTCAATCCGCGCACGGTGCAGGAACGCATCGAGGCGCTGGATTATGTGAAAAGCGCATCGGTATCGGTGAGACTGCCCGCCACCGTGCGGATTTCGGTGGAAGAACGGCTGCCGCAGGTGCTGTGGCGTTCCGGCGACGGGCTGTGGTGGGTCGACAGCGACGGGGTGTTTCTGCCCGCCAAACCGGATGCCACCGCCACCGGCATCGAACTGCAAATTGAGGACATTGACGGGTTGCCCGCCACCCAAATCGACCCGAAAATTATTCGCGCCGCGCTGCGGGTGTACCATCTGAAACCGGACATCAACCATCTGTACTACCAGCGCGAAATCGGGTTGGTGTACACCAACGCCAACGGCTGGATTATCTATTTGGGCAAAGAAGATACCAACATCGCCGCGAAATTGCAGGTCGCGGAGGCGGTCGCCAAAAAATTGCTATCAGAAAATATCACCCCGGCGTTTATTGATGTGCGCGACCCGTTACACGTGGTTTACAACCCGCAGACAACCCCATGACTGGGGTACTGGGGTACTACATATTGTGGCATTCGGGCTTGTCAAAGCCCATATATTGTGGTATTATAAAGTAGTTACCATGTATATGGGTGATGCGCTCGACAACAGGACATTAAATGGAAGCAACAACAATTGTCGGCATCGACATCGGCACAACAAAAATATGCACGCTGGTGGCAGATGTTGACGCCCAGCAAAATTTGCGCATCGCCGGTATGGGTATCGCCCCGGCACGCGGCATTCGCAAAGGGGTGGTGGTCAACGTCGCCGAAGCAACCGCCGCCATCGCCGAAAGTTTGGAGCAGGCGGAACACTCGTCCGGATATGAGATTCACAGCGCGTATGTGGGGCTCGCCGGTTCGCACATCGATGCGCTGAACAATCGCGGCATCATCTCGCTCAACAGCGGACACCGCAGCATCCAACCCGGTGACGTCACCCGCGTGCTGGAGTCGGCAAAAGCGGTATCGCTGCCGGACAACCGCGAAATTCTGCACGTTATTCCGCGCAGTTTCACCGTTGACGGCGACGACGGCGTGAAAGACCCCATCGGCATGTTTGCCCAACGGCTGGAAGTGGAGGCGCATATCGTCACCGGCGCGACCACCTCCATTAACAATTTGGTTGCCTGCATTCAGGATAATGATGTGGAAATTGACGCGCTGGTGCTGGAACCGCTCGCATCCGGCGAAGCCGTACTCACCGAAATGGAACGTGATATGGGCGTGGTGCTGGCAGACATCGGCGGCGGAACCACCGACATCGCCATTTTCATCGAAGGGAGCATTTGGCACACCACCGTGCTGCCCACCGGCGGACAGCAAATTACCAACGATGTGGCGGTCGGGCTGCACGCCCCGTTCACCGTGGCGGAAGAAATCAAAATTCGGCACGGACACGCTCTGCCCGCCAAAATGACCGAGGGCGGTATGCTGGAAGTGACCACTTTCGGCGAAGAGGGTCGGCAGCGCATTGACCGCAAATTTCTGGCGGAAATCATCAATGCCCGCACCGAAGAGATTTTCGAGTTAATTTTGCAGGAAATCAAACGGAGCGGGTACGACGGGCTTTTGCCCGCCGGTATGGTGCTGTGCGGCGGAACCGCCAATCTCAGCGGCATCAAAGATGTGGGACGCTCGGTGCTCGGCATGCCCATTCGGGTGGGAACCCCGCAAGAGTTGCGCGGGCTGATTGAAAACCTGTCCGAACCGGAATTTGCCACCGGCGTCGGGTTGCTGCAATGGGGCAAAAACCACCAGTCGCAGCCCACCGCGCGGCATCGCACCCGCCGCCAACCCAATGGTGTTCTATCCTGGCTGAAAAAAGCCTTTCTGCCGGGTTAAACAATAAAAATGACCGGAAACCGGAGGTTAGAAAGTAAATCCGTCAGCACCCCTGCTTCGCGTTTGAGATTTTCCCTTTCTAACCTCGAAACACACCCAATTTAGAGGAGGCAATTATTATGTCCTATCGAAAAGCAAATGCGGAGCCCGATTCACTCGCCAAAATTAAAGTTGTCGGCGTCGGCGGCGGCGGTTCAAATGCCGTCAACCGGATGATTGATGCCGGTGTGCGCGGTGTTGATTTCATCGCCGTGAATACCGATGCCCAAGCGCTGCTCACCAGCAACGCCCCGCAGCGCATTCGCATTGGCGATAAAATTACGCGCGGGCTGGGCGCAGGCGGCAACCCCGAAGTCGGGCAAAAAGCGGCGGAAGAATCCGCAGAAGATTTGGCGAACATTCTCGCCGGGGCAGATATGGTGTTCGTCACCTGCGGGATGGGCGGCGGCACCGGCACCGGCGCAGCGCCCGTCATCGCCGAAATTGCTCACGAACTCGGCGCGCTGACCATCGGTGTGGTGACCAAACCCTTCACCTTTGAAGGGCGCAATCGTATGAACACCGCCGATGAAGGGGTGGAAATCTTTAAAGAAAAAGTTGACACGCTCATCACCATTCCCAACGACCGTCTGCTGAGCATTGTGGACAAACGCACCAGCATGACCGAAGCCTTTTTGGTTGCCGATGACGTGCTGCGGCAGGGTATTCAGGGCATTTCCGAACTGATTACCGTCCCCGGTATGATTAACCTCGACTTTGCCGATGTGCGCTCGGTGATGAGCGGCGGCGGCACGGCGCTGATGGCGATGGGGCTGGCATCCGGCGAAACCCGCGCCACCGATGCCGCCAACTCTGCCGTCACCTCTGCGCTGCTGGACGTGAGCATTGACGGCGCGCAGGCGATTCTGTTCAACGTGACGGGCGGACCCAACCTGAGCCTGTATGAAGTGAACGAAGCCGCCGAAATTATCCGCTCCAAAGCGCACCCCGACGCCAACATCATCTTCGGTGCAGTGGTGGACGAAACGATGGACGACGACCTGCGCATCACCGTGATTGCCACCGGTTTCGACGCGGTTGCCGCCGTCAAAGAACCGCCCACCGTCGCCGGGCAGCCGAAGAAAACCATCGATTTCCCGACGCTGAACCGGAATTTCGACCAGGATGATTTGGACGTACCAACCTTCCTGCGGCGCGGTTCTCGATAGCGTGTACCAAACAAATAGCGAATGACATTTGAATTCTATGTGTAACTGCTCAGTATGAGTGGTATATCTTGCCGATTTCACCCTTAGGTACACCCTGCGATCTACTCAGAATGAAATCGACAAAAAACGTAGGGGCGGCTCGCGAGCCGCCCCTACTGCATCGTACAATCTTAATTTTCGGGTTATCACACCGGATTCCTCTGAAAATAAAATTCTCACGCAAAGCCGCAAAGTCGCAAAGTTTCAAAAATCTTTGTTTTTCTTGGCGTCTTTGCGCCTTTGCGAGAGGTAAATATCTTTTTTCTGTAGACTCGAAGTCAAAGTAAAACTTTGACTCCACACCCTGATTGACTGACAAATCTTTTTTTGATACCGATTTTGCGGATTTTCTTCGATTATGTTATGGAAAATTTCGGTTTGATAGAAAATCTGCCACAAA
>JALVZI010000034.1 GCA_027022125.1 Anaerolineae bacterium
GATATACACAGATAAACACTGATTTTCTATTTTTCAGTGAACTGATTGAACCTTTTTGCCGGTGCACAAAAATTACCGCAACCAACTCTGATTCTTGGTTATGTCATTCCCGCGAAAGCGGGAATCCATCATTTTCTGCTGTGGATTCCGGATAATTTCCTACAGAAATTTTCGGAATGACATTTAAAATCCGAAAAATCTGTGACTGAATTTCAGTCACACAAAAAGTTTCAACAAGTTTCAATTATCACGCCTCACGTTTCACAAAAATTGTTGGCAAAAGCGTAAAATCTGTCAATGCGATTTGGTAACCACTGAATCGTGCCCAATCTCCATAAAAAACGGGGTGAACCCAATGGATTCACCCCGAAAGTGTGTTTCTGTGGTTTACGCTTCGGTAAATTCGCCTTCGATGACATCTTCATCGCTGCCGGAGGCTTCGCCGCCGGTGTTACCGTTGGGAGCCGCGCCATCACCCGGGGCGGCTTGCGGACCCGCCTGCTGGTACGCCGCTTGCCCAATCTGCGACAGAGCTTGCTGCAAGGCTTCGCTGGTGCTGACGATTTGACCTTTGTCGTCGGTTTCCAGCGCCTTTTTCACCGCTTCGATTTTACTTTCGACATCGGCTTTCAGGCTGGCATCCACATTATCGCCCAAATCGCGCAGCGTTTTCTCCGCCTGATAAACCAGGTTGTCCGCCATATTCCGCGCTTCGATGAGCGCTTTCCGTTCGCGGTCGGCATCGGCATTCTGTTCGGCTTCTTTCACCATACGGTCGATGTCGCTTTCGCTGAGGTTGGTGCTGGCAGTGATGGTGATTTTCTGCTCTTTGCCGGTTGCTTTGTCCTGCGCGGTCACGTGCAAAATGCCGTTGGCATCAATATCGAAAGTCACTTCGATTTGCGGAATGCCGCGCGGCGCGGGCGGAATACCATCCAACCGGAAGCGTCCGAGCGTCATATTGTCTGCCGCCAGCGGGCGTTCGCCCTGCAACACGTGAATATCCACAGCAGTTTGGTTGTCGGCGGCGGTGCTGAAAATTTCGCTCTTTTTGGTGGGAATGGTGGTATTCCGTTCAATCAGTTTGGTCATCACCCCACCCATCGTTTCCACGCCGAGACTCAACGGGGTCACGTCGAGCAGCAGCACGTCTTTCACATCACCGGCGAGCACACCACCCTGAATTGCCGCGCCAATGGCAACAACTTCATCGGGGTTAACGCCTTTGTGCGGTTCTTTGCCGCCGGTCAGTTTTTTGACCAGTTCCTGCACCATCGGCATACGGGTGGAACCGCCGACCAGCACCACTTCATCAATATCACCGGCTTTCAACCCGGCATCTTTCAGCGCGTTGTGGAAAGGTTTCTCAACCCGTTTCAGCAGGTCTTCGGTCAGTTGCTCGAATTTGCTGCGGCTCAATCGCAGTTGCAGATGTTTCGGACCGCTGGCATCGGCGGTGATGTACGGCAGGTTAATTTCGGTTTCCATCATGCTGGAAAGTTCGATTTTCGCTTTTTCTGCCGCTTCTTTCAGCCGCTGCAACGCCTGTTTATCTTTGCTCAGGTCAATACCCTGATCTTTTTTGAATTCCGCGACCATCCATTCCACGATGCGCTGGTCCCAGTCATCGCCACCCAAATGGGTGTCGCCGCTGGTAGATTTCACTTCGATGACACCATCGCCCACTTCCAGCAGGCTCACGTCAAACGTGCCACCACCGAGGTCGAACACCAAAATGGTTTCGTTCGATTTTTTGTCCAGACCATACGCCAATGCGGCGGCGGTCGGTTCGTTGATGATGCGGCGCACGTTCAACCCGGCAATTTTACCGGCATCTTTGGTTGCCTGCCGCTGGCTATCGTTAAAATACGCGGGCACGGTAATAACCGCATCGGTGACGGTTTCACCCAGATAGGCTTCGGCGTCGGTTTTCAACTTCTGCAAAATCATCGCCGAAATTTCCTGCGGGGTGTAGGTTTTGTTCACCACCGGAATTTTCACACGGGCATCGCCCTGCGGACCTTTTTCCACTTTATATGAAAGGTGTTTTATTTCGTCCGCCACCTCATCATATTTGTGCCCCATCAGGCGTTTTACAGAATAGATGGTGTTATCAGAGTTGGTGACTGCCTGCCGTTTGGCGGTCTGCCCCACCAACCGTTCTCCGTTTTTATTGAATGCCACCACACTGGGCGTTGTGCGCCCCCCTTCGCTATTGGCGATGACAGTGGGGTCGCCCCCTTCCATAACCGCTACCACACTGTTCGTTGTTCCTAAGTCAATTCCAATTATTTTCGACATTGTTCGTCTCCTTTCAATCGAATTGGCACACACCAAGATTGCTCACAATGAGTGCTCAAATTTCAGTTTCATTGTAACGGCACTGCATTAGATTTACGCTAGAATCATATTAAAAGAATGATAATATGGCATGGTTCATTGACACCAAAATCACCTTGACCACACTTTTGTCAACAACTTTCGTGATGCGTGATGCGTGATGGTTTGGGCGACCGGCGGTGTTCGCGGCGGATAAACGTTTTGCGGCATTTACCTCACGCAATACCCGCAGGGCACAGGCGTCGCAAAGTCGCAAAGCAGGGGCGAAGCGGCGCTTCGCCCCTACAAAAACAACTCACCGGGCAATGGTATTTTGCCGATTTCACCCTTCAATACACCCTGCGGGCTATGCAGGATGAAATCGGCAAAATCCGTAGGGGCGACCTTTATGGTCGCCCGAAACAGGGCAACCACAAGATTCAAGGCGGACACAGTACACTGAGCAATTACTTTTTGTGGATTATCTCCATCGGTTTTGAAGTATGTTGGGAAACTTGTATAATGGAAAGGATATTGGCAAAAAGGAGCCGCCGCGCCAAATGACGCAATACTCGGAATTTACCCTGACCACCCGCAGCGAAACCGAAACCCGCCGGTTGGGCGCGCTGTTGGGCACACTGGCAACCCCGGCGGAAGTCATCGCACTGACGGGCGATTTGGGCGCGGGCAAAACCCGATTCGCGCAGGGGTTCGGGCGGGGGCTGGGCGTGCCCGCCGATGAAGTCATCAACAGCCCAACTTTCACGCTCATCAACCAATATCAGGGGCGATTAACCTGCTACCACATCGACCTCTATCGCCTCACCTCCGCCGCCGAAGCCGAAACGCTGGGGCTGGACGACCTTTTTTATGCCGACGGCGTCTGTCTGGTGGAATGGGCAGACCGCATCCCCGCCGAATTGCCCGCCGACCGCGTGGAAATCGAACTGCATCATCTCAGCGAAACCGAACGGAAAATCACTGTGCGCGCCATCGGCACACAATTCGCCGCGCAGGTAAAACAGTTACAAATTTTATGGAAACAGGAGCAAAATATGAGTAACCCCATCCGCAAATTGGACGCAGTCCCCATCAACCCGGTGGAATCCGCAGAAAAAACTTCCATTCAAGTGCTCATCAGCCCCGATGAAGCCCCGAATTTTGCCATGCGCCGGTTCATTATGGAACCGGGCGGCGGTATGCCCAAACATACCAACGCCGTCGAGCACGAACAATTTGTGCTGCGCGGGCGGGCGCGGGTCGGCATCGGCGATGATGTGTTCGAGGTGGAAGCCAACACCGCGCTTTTCATTCCCGCCGGAACCCCGCACTGGTATCAGGTGCTGGGCGATGAACCATACGAATTTCTGTGTCTGGTTCCCAACCAAACGGATGAGGTCACTATTCTGGAATGATTCTCGCCATTGACACCGCTACCGAATTTGCCGGACTGGCGCTTCTGTCCGCTGAAAAATTGCTGGCGGCAGAAATTTGGCACGCCGGTCGAAACCACACCGTCGAGTTTGCCCCGCGTTTGCACACCCTGCTGACACGCGCCGCCATAACCCCCGCCGACCTGACGGGGATTGCCGTCTGTGTCGGACCCGGCTCATACACCGGCGTGCGCATCGGGGTGGCGCTGGCAAAAGGGCTGGCACTGCCGAACCAACTGCCCGCCGTCGGCGTTTCATCGCTGGAAATCACCGCCCATCCCCACCGCAACCAACCGCTGCCCGTGCAAGCGATTGTCCGCGCCGGACGAAAACGCATCATCACCGCGCAATTCAACCGGGTAGACGGCGTTTGGGTCGAAACGGAAGCGGCACGCATCACCACCGTGGCAGAACTGGCAGCATCGCTGACCGAACCGGTGCTGGTCGCCGGTGAATTTTCTGCCGCCGAAGCGGAAATTTTGCGCGCCGAAAGCGGCGGGCGGGCGCGGGTCGTCGGCGCGGGCGAGCGCACCCGTCACCCCGGCGTGCTGGCGGCGCTCGGCGCGGAAAAACTCGCCGCGGGCGCATCCGGCGTACTCGCCGAATTGCAGCCGCTGTATATGAAAAATCCGGGCGAGTGAGTTGGTGATTGGTCATTTGTCATTTGTCACTGGTCATTCGCCCATTCGTGAAACTTTGGACTTGAAACTTTGGACTGACCGTAACCTTGAACCTTGAACACAAAACTTTGAACCTCCGCCCGATGACCACCGCCGATTTGCCGCAGGTGATGGCAATCGAGCGTGCATCGTATGCCACGCCATGGGAAGAGGCGGCATACCGGCAGGCGCTCGGCAGCGAGCAAGCGTATCTGGATGTGGTCACATTTCGGGGAGAAATTGTGGGCTACAGCGGCATGTGGCATTTTGTGGACACGGTTCATCTGGGAACCATCGTCAGCCACCCGGCGGCGCGGGGAAAAGGCATCGGCGAGTTGCTGCTGGTAAATGTCATCGCCCGTGCCACCGATTTAAACGCGGAACACGTCACGCTGGAAGTTCGCCCGTCGAACCACCCGGCGCGCGCATTATATGAAAAATACCACTTCTCGGAGGTCGGCTATCGAAAAAACTATTATCGGGATAAAGAAGACGCGCTATTGATGACCAGCCCGCCACTGCGCAACCTGGATTTTCAGGCAATGGTTCGCGCCAATTTTGAGGCGGCACTGGCGCGATTGGCGCAACATTTCGGCGAGTGACTGTTTTCGTATTGCGTATTTCGTTTGCGTAAAACCACGCAACACGCAATTCACCAGTAACTGCTCATGTGCGGTGGTATATTGCCGATTTCACCCTTCGATACGCCCTGCGGGCTACTCAGGATGAAATCGGCAGGGAAAAACGCATCCTGAGTAGCGGTTCGCTGCGCGAACCGCGTATCGAAG
>JALVZI010000035.1 GCA_027022125.1 Anaerolineae bacterium
CGGTGGCGGCGCGCAACCAACTTTCCGACACCCTGCCGCAATTTGTGGCACGGGTGCGCGCCGCCACCGATACCCCGCTCGCGGTCGGTTTTGGTATTGGGGATGGCGCACAGGCGCGGCAAGTAGCGCAATTCGCCGACGGCGTGATTGTCGGCAGTGCGCTGGTCAAACGGATGGCGGAATCCACCGCCGCCGTGCGCGCGCTGGCAGAAGAAATTGCCGAATCGATGCATTCGGTGTAACCTTTTGTCGAGAATTGCATCTAAATGAATGTAACCGGCGACTATTCAATTACACAGAGTTTCGCAGGGAAAACCCGGAAATGCACGGAGATATCGAATATTATCGTAAAAACGCTGCTCTGTGAAAACTCTGTGTTGCTCTGTACTCCATAATTATCAACCGAGGTGAAAAATGGCGAAAACACGCCGGGCGTCGAAACGCGCCGCAAAAAAATCGAACAAAAACCTGCTGTGGATTGCGCTTGCAGTAGTTGCCGTGCTGGTGCTGGGCGGATTCGCACTCATTCGTTTGGGCGGACAGCCTGCTACCGCATCAACCCTGCCAGCGGAAATCAGTGTACAAGAAGCGTACAAATTGTACCAAAACGGTACATTTGTGCTCGATGTGCGCACACCGGAGGAATGGAATGAATTTCACGCACCGAACACCACGCTCATCCCGCTGGATGAACTGCCCGACCGCGTGAACGAACTGCCGAAAGACCGGGAAATCGTGGTCATCTGCCGGTCGGGGAACCGCAGCGCCGTCGCGCGGGATATTCTGCTCGGCGCGGGGTTCAAAAATGTAACCAGCGTTGATGGCGGATTGCGGGCGTGGCAGGCGGCGGGCTATCCGGTGGAATAACCCGCCTCAATTGACAAATCAGGCAATTCAGATTAAAACGTGATGGAGGATATTCCCATCACGTTTTTTGTTGATTATGTGTCCTTTGTCATTCGTGAAACGTGATGACGTGAAAACTTGATGCGTGATGACGTGAAACGTGAGACTTTGGACTTGAAACCCGAAACCAGAAACCCGAAACCAGAAACCCGAAACCAGAGAACAGGAGCTTTTATGACCCATCACACCAGTGGAGAGCACCGAAAAAAAGCCAAAGCCGCCGGAATGGATAGCGTGAAACTCGCCATTGTGACCGTGAGCGACACCCGCACCCCCGAAACGGACGTGAACCGCACCTACCTTTCCGAGCAGATTGCCGCCGCCGGACACACACTGGCGGCATATCGGCTCATCAAAGATGAACCCGCGCAGGTGGTCGCCGTGCTGGATGAACTGACGGAGTCGGATGTGGAAATTATTCTGTTCAACGGCGGGACGGGCATTGCCCGCCGCGATACCACTTTCGACGCCCTCAGCACCCGGCTGGAAAAAACCTTGCCCGGCTTCGGCGAAATTTTCCGCATGCTCAGTTTCGCCGAAATCGGCGGCGCGGCGATGCTGTCGCGGGCAACGGCGGGCGTCTATCGCGGAAAAGTCATCTTTTCCACCCCGGGTTCGCCGGGTGCGGTGCGTCTGGCATGGGAAAAAATCATCGCGCCGGAAGTGTCGCATCTGGCATGGGAATTGGTACGGTGAACCTGCTCAACCGCATTCGTCAACTTTTCGCCGATTCAAATCCTGCGCCCCGACCGTTCCCCCATCCCGCTGCGTTTTCCATCCCCGTGCTGGTGGTGAAATACTTCCCGCTGGCGGGCAACCGCATCGACCGCGCCATTACCGGCGATGTGGATGCGCCGCTTGACGCCATTCGCGCCCACACCGAGCGCACCACCGCGCAAGTGGTTTCCGCGCTGGAACGGGGCAGCATCTATCACGGCTATAAAAATCCCGCCGCCCAACCGAGCCTGCGCTATCAAATTTTGGACACCATCGAATTTTTGGAACCGCTGCCTACGTTTGCAAAACCGGGACACCGCGCGCCGATGACCGATTATCATGCCATTATGCGCCGCATCGGCATTGAGCAGTGGGTGCGCGAGCGCGGTGTGAAAGAGGTGTGGCTGTGGGGCTATCACGGTGGCAAAATTGATTTATGGGAATCGAATATGGCGGGACCTTCCGGCGACATCAGCAACTCCGACCGCGACCCGCGTGATTTGCCCGTGCTGGAAAAAACATACACCGTGTACCATTACAACTATCAGCGCGGCACATCAGAAGCGGTAGAAGACCACATCCATCAAATTGAAGCCGTGCTGCGTCATGTGGATGAAAATCTCTTTTGGCGGAAATTTGTCGGCAAACCGGGCGAAGGTCGCTGCGGCTGGGCGCATTTCCCCCCGAATGGCGAACACGATTACGACTGGGCGAATCCGAAATTCGTGTGGACGGACATCGAAAACTGGCATCCCGATGGCGGTGAGCGAAAAAAGATGAACTGTCGCCGCTGGAACTGCAACAGTCTCGACTGGTTCATTTTTTGGATGCAGAATCTGCCCGGCGCGGATAACGGCATCGAATATCGCGGCAAGCCGCTGACCAACTGGTGGACATTCATCGGCGATTTTGACGGCGCGATGGCGGCGCGGCTGGGGCTGGTGGCACGATAATGCAAACGGTTGAAAATTGGCTGCAATTGAATCTAGCAGACGCATTGAGCAATCAATGGGTGGAAACCGTGCTGACGATTGCCGCCCTTTTTGTGCTGCGCCGATTTTTGCTGGCGCTCATTGGGCGGCGCAAACGGAGCGCGGAATCCGCATATTGGGGCGTGAAGGTCATCAATTACGCGCTGTGGCTGGCGTTTTCGGTTGCGCTGGGGATTATTTGGCGCGATGATGTGAAAAGCTTGCTGACGTTTTTGGGATTGTTGACCGCCGCTATCGCCATTGCCCTGCGCGACCCGGCGCTCAGTCTCATTGGCTGGTTTTACATTCTTTTCCGCCGCACGTTTGAGGTTGGCGACCGGATAGAAATCGAAGGGCACATCGGCGATGTGATTGACATTTCACTTTTTCAATTCACCCTGCTGGAAGTCGGCAACTGGGTTTCCGGCGAGCAAACCAGCGGGCGCATTCTGCACGTGCCGAACAACAAAGTTTTCACCGCCGTTTTTGCCAATTACACCGATGAATTTCCGTATGGGTGGCACGAATGACAGGGGGTTGGGCCGGTTGATTCCAACTGGCAAAGAGCAAAATCCAGTTTGACCGAAATTCTGAATCGGCGGGCGGGGGCGGTCGCTGCGGAAGCCGAAGCGTGGGCGGCGCAACCGGGCAACCATCGTTTTTTGGTGGTGTACGGCAAATTGACGCCCATCGTTTACACCCGCGTCGAGCCGGACGGCGTCCATCTCACCCTGCGCTATCTGTCGGTGGTGCGGCGGCGGCGCGACACCGAAAGCGAAATTTGGGAAGACATTCTGCGTGCCTTCGCCGCCGAGCCGGATGTCGCTTTTGCGTGAGACGGAATAGTGAATAGCGAATAGCGAGTAGCGAATAGCGAATGAATGCAACACTGCACCCCCGCTACCCTGCAACCTGCAACCTGAAACCTTGAACAGCCAACCCTGCCACCTGACTTTGGACTTTGGACTTGAAACTTGGGACTGATTGCAACCTTGCCACCCTGCAACCTTGAACTTTGAACCAGAAACCAGAAACCCGAAACCCCGGAGGGAACTATGCCCGACCTGCTCATCAAAAATTGTCACGTTTTGCAGACGGATGACGCCGCCGGCGCGGTGAGTGTCGCCAAAAACAGCGATATTCTGATTGACGGCAACCGCATTTCCGCCGTTTTGCCCACCGATGCCGCCCGCACAGCGGCACAGGTGCTCGACGGGCGCGAAATGCTGGCGATGCCCGGTCTCATCAACACCCACGCCCACGTGTCGATGGGCATTTTTCGCGGGCTGGCGGAAGATGTTTCCATCGAAAAATGGTTCAACGAGTATATGTGGCCCCTCGAAAGCAATCTCACCGAAGAGGATGTTTTTTGGGGGATGCAGTTGGGGCTGGCGGAGATGATTGAAGGCGGCGTGACCACCGTCGCCGATCACTATTTTTTCATGGACAGAGCTGCCGAAGCCGTGCGGCAGGCGGGGACGCGGGCGGTGCTCGGCTGGGCAGTGTTCGGCAATCAGGGATATGCTGCGCTCGATGCCACCGCCGAATTTGTTTCGCGCTGGCAGGGGCAGGCAAACGGGCGCATCACCACACTGATGGCGCCGCACGCGCCATACACCTGCGATGACGATTTTTTGCGGGCGACGGTGGCGCATGCCCAAAATCTGGGGGTCGGCATTCACATTCACGCTGCCGAAACATTGGGGCAAACCGAAGCCAGTCTGCAAAAACGGGGTAAAACGCCCATTCAGGTGCTGGCGGATACCGGCGTTTTTTCCGTGCCGACCATCATCGCGCACGGCTGCGGCATCTTGCCGGAAGACATCACGCTGATGCAATCTGCCGGCGGGAAAATCGGGGTGGCACACGCACCGAAAACATATTTGAAATTAGGAATGGGACTCACGCCGATTTTCGACCTGCAAGCGGCGGGTATCGCTGTGGGGCTGGCAACCGATGGACCCGTCAGCAACAACACGCTCGATATTTTTGAATCGCTGCGGTTGATGGCGATGCTGCAAAAACACGAAGCCCGCAATCCCGAAGTGATGACCATCCCGCAGGCAATAAATATCGCCGTGCGCGGCAGCGCCGCCGTGCTGGGCATGGAAAATCAACTGGGGCGGATTGCCCCCGGTTTTTTGGCGGATGTCATTTTGGTGGATATGAGCGGCGTGCATCACCAACCGTTGCACAGCATCACCGCCAATTTGGTGTACAACACTCGCGCCGGTGATGTGCAGACGGTGATTGTGGACGGGCGAATCATTATGCGCGACCGCCAATTGCTGACGCTGGACAAAGCGGAAATCATTCGACGGGTGAAGGGGAACATGGCGCGGTTGGCGCAGCGCGTGCCGTCCAAACGCATTCAGGTTTACAATCCGTGAGGGGGTGTTTGGGGGTAACTATTCAGGGAGACGGGAAAAACGCCCTTCGATACGCGGTTCGCCCCGCGAACCGCTACTGCATCACCCAATCTAAAAAGTAGGATTACTCTCTCTGTAATGGTTCATCTGAAAAAAGGTTTAATTTTTCACCACAGAGGCACAGAGACG